>NZ_RZSW01000377.1:0-6270 GCF_003997375.1 Mesorhizobium sp. M5C.F.Ca.IN.020.29.1.1
GCAAGGGCGTGACGATGCGCACGCTTGTTCCCGGCTATCCCCAAGTGATGGACACCTTCAAGAAGAAAAAACCCGTTCACCAATATCCGCTGCTGCAGGGCGGCAAGGCTTCGGTCCATGCTGTCCAGATTGCCGGGCTCGACCTGTTCGTGCTCGACGCGCCGCATCTGTTCGATCGCCCCGGCGGTCCCTATGGCAATGCCACCGGCGCCGACTGGCCGGACAATTGGCGGCGTTTCGCGGCCTTGAGCCAGGTTGGCGGCGACATCGCCGGCGGCGCCATCTCGGGCTACCAGCCGGACATCGTCCATGCCCATGACTGGCAATCGGCGATGACGCTGGCCTATATGCGCTACGGCAAGGCGGTCGGCACGCCGTCGATGATCACCGTCCATAACCTCGCTTTCCAGGGTCAGTTCGGCGCCGGCATCTTTGGCGAGCTTGGCTTGCCGGCGGCGGCCATGGCGCTCGACGGCGTCGAATATTATGGCGGCGTCGGGTTCCTCAAGGCCGGCCTGCAGGCCGCCTGGGCCATCACCACAGTCAGCCCGACCTATGCGCAGGAGATCCGCTCGCCGGAATTCGGCATGGGGCTCGATGGCCTCGTCAACATGCGATCCGTCGATCTCTATGGCATCGTCAACGGCATCGATACCGAGATATGGAACCCTGAAACCGACAAGCATCTCGTCTCCAATTACACGGCCAAGACATTGAAGGCGCGGCATCCCAACCGGACCGCGGTCGAAGATCGTTTCAATCTCGACCGCGACGACAGTCCGATCGTCTGCGTCATCAGCCGGCTCACCTGGCAGAAGGGCATGGACATACTGGCGACGGTGATCGACGGGATCATTGCGAGGGGCGCACGCCTGGCGATCCTGGGGTCGGGCGATGCCGGCCTCGAAGGCGCGCTGCTGGCCGCCGTCGCCCGCCATCGCGGTCGCATCGGCGTCGTTGTCGGTTACGACGAGGGACTGTCCCACACCATGCAGGGCGGCTGTGACGCCATCGTCATCCCGTCGCGTTTCGAGCCTTGCGGGCTGACGCAGCTCTACGGCCTGCGCTATGGCTGTGTGCCGGTCGTCGCCCGCACCGGCGGCCTTGCCGACACGGTCATCGACGCCAATGAAGCGGCCGTTTCGGCAGGTGTGGCGACCGGCTTCCAGTTCGCGCCCGCCGATGCCGGCGCCTTGCTGCACGCCATCCGCCGGTTGGTGGAAGCGCATGCCAGCCCCACGATCTGGACGTCGATGCAGCGGCAAGGCATGAAGGCCGATGTGTCGTGGGACAAAAGCGCAGAAAAATACCTTGAACTCTATCGCTTGCTGCTTTCGAAAAGGGCTGTCTGACGCATGATACGCACCGTCGCCACCAAACCCTACTTAGACCAGAAGCCCGGCACTTCCGGGCTGCGCAAGAAAGTACCGGTGTTCCAGCAGGAGCACTATGCCGAGAACTTCATACAGTCGATCTTCGATGCGTTGGACGGGTTCGAGGGCAAGACCCTGGTGATCGGCGGCGACGGCCGCTTCTACAACCGCGAAGTTATCCAGAAGGCCATCGCCATGGCGGCGGCAAACGGCTTCGGCAAGGTGATGGTCGGACAGGGCGGCATCCTGTCGACGCCAGCAGCGTCCAATGTCATCCGCAAATACAAAGCCTTCGGCGGCATCATCCTGTCGGCCAGCCACAATCCGGGCGGCCCGCACGAGGATTTCGGCATCAAATACAATGCCGACAATGGCGGGCCGGCGCCGGAAAAGCTGACCGACGCGATCTTCGCCAAGACCAAGGTGATCTCCAGCTTCAAGATCGCGGACATCGGCACGGTCGATCTCGACACGATCGGCACCGTCGAGGCGGGCGGCATGACGGTCGAGGTGATCGACCCGGTCGCCGACTATGCCGAGCTGATGGAAAGCCTGTTCGATTTCGATGCCTTGCGTGCGTTGTTCAAATCGGGTTTCCGCATGCGCTTCGACGCCATGCATGCCGTGACCGGTCCCTATGCCAAAGAGATTCTGGAAAACCGGCTCGGCGCGCCGAACGGTACCGCCCGCAACTTCATCCCTCTGCCCGATTTCGGCGGCCACCACCCAGACCCCAACCTGGTCCATGCCAAACACCTCTATGACGAGATGATGGGACCGGATGCGCCGGATTTCGGCGCTGCTTCCGACGGCGACGGCGATCGTAACCTGATCATCGGCAAGGGCATTTTCGTCACCCCGTCGGATTCGGTGGCCATGCTCGCCGCCAACGCCCATCTGGCACCGGGCTACAAGGCCGGGCTGAAAGGCATTGCGCGCTCGATGCCGACCAGCGGCGCGGCCGATCGCGTCGCCGAAAAGCTCGGCATCGGCATCTATGAAACGCCGACCGGCTGGAAATTCTTCGGCAACCTGCTCGATGCCGACATGGCAACGATCTGCGGCGAGGAAAGTGCGGGAACCGGCTCCAACCATGTCCGCGAAAAGGACGGGCTGTGGGCCGTACTTTTGTGGCTCAATATCCTTGCTGCCCGGGGCGAAAGCGCCAAGCAGATTGTCACCGAGCACTGGGCCGCCTATGGCCGCAATTACTATTCGCGCCACGACTATGAGGAGGTCGAGACCGACCGCGCCAATGCGCTGGTCGACGAATTGCGGACGAAACTCGCATCACTGCCCGGCACCAGCGTGCGTGGCATGAAGATCGCCAGCGCCGATGATTTCGCCTACCACGACCCGGTCGACAGCTCGATAGCCAAGAACCAGGGCATCAGGGTGCTGTTCGAAGGCGGATCGCGCGTCGTCTTTCGTCTCTCCGGCACCGGCACCTCGGGCGCGACGCTGCGCCTCTATATCGAGCGCTACGAGCCGGACACGTCCAGGCACGATCTCGACACGCAGGAGGCGCTTGCCGATCTGATTGCGGCAGCCGATGATATTGCCGGGATTCGCAGCCATACCGGCCGCGCCAAGCCGAGCGTGATTACCTGATGCCATCTAGACCATGATCCCGAACCGACGGTCCGCGTCAGCGAAAAGTGGGAGCCGGTTTTCGGAAAGGATCATGGTCAAACAGGAAGATAGAATACCGGCCGGTTATCGGCCGCGACTTGGCGGATTCGTCGGGCAAGGTGGCATTCGCTTTGCCGTATGGTCGTCTGCGGCCAGCCGGCTCTGGGTCTCAATCTTCGATGAGCAGGGTAACAGGGAGATCGACCGGCTCGAACTCCGGCCGGAAGGCGAGGGCGTTCACGCGCTTTTCGTTGCCGGCCTCGCTGCCGGCACCCGATACGGGTTTCGCGCCGATGGCGACTATGCGCCCGAGAAAGGGCCCTGGTTCGATCCCGACAAGCTGCTGGTCGACCCATATGCCGTCGAGATCGACAGGCCTTATGTCTATGACATCAGGCTCGCCGCACGACGGGGCGAGGGCACCGATACCGCGCCGCTGCTGCCGAAAGCGATTGCCGCCACCCTGCCGCAACCGGTGCCTGCCTTGCCGCCGCTATTCCAGCCCGGTGGCCTGATCTACGAAGTGCCGGTGCGCGCCTTCACAATGCTGCATCCGGACATCCCGAAGCCCCAGCGCGGAACGATTGCAGCTCTTGGCCATCCGGCCATCGTCGAGCACCTGAAAAAACTCGGGGTCGGGGCGGTCGAACTGATGCCGGTGACGGGATCGATCGATGAGCGGCATCTGCCGCCGCTCGGGCTGCGTAATGCCTGGGGCTACAACCCCGTGACCTTCATGGCGCTCGATCCGCGCCTGGCGCCCGGCGGTCTCGCGGAATTGAGGCAGACGGTCGCCACGCTGCGTGAGGCCGGCATCGGCGTCATCCTCGACCTCGTCTTCAACCACACCGGCGAAAGCGACAGGCTTGGGCCGACGCTGTCGCTGCGCGGCCTCGACAGCAGCACCTACTTCCGGCATTGGCCGGACGGCAGCTTGGCTAACGACACCGGCACCGGCAACACGGTCGCTTGTGATCATCCGATCGTCCAGGAAATGGTCCTCGACACGCTTCGTTACTTTGTCCGCCATGCTGGCGTCGACGGTTTCCGCTTCGATCTGGCGCCCATTTTGGGTCGGGTCGATGGCGTATTCGACGCGGCGGCACCGTTGCTTATGGCTATTCGGAACGACCCGGACCTTATTGACAGGGTGCTGATCGCTGAGCCTTGGGATATCGGCCCGGACGGCTATCAGCTTGGCAATTTTGCGCCGCCCTTCCTCGAATGGAACGACAAATATCGCGACGACATCCGCCGGTTCTGGCGCGGCGATATCGGCATGGTCGGCGCGCTGGCGACCCGGCTTGCCGGCTCGTCCGACGTGTTTGCCAAGCCAGGCCAGCAGACAAGCCGCAGCGTCAATTTCATCGCCGCGCATGACGGCATGACGCTGGCCGACATTGTTGCCTACGAGCACAAGCACAATGAGGCCAATGGCGAGCAGAACCGCGATGGCCACGACGACAACTTGTCCTGGAACAATGGCGTCGAGGGTGAGACCGGCGACCGGCGGATCGTTACGGCCCGTTTCGATGACCAGTGTGCGCTGCTCGCGACACTGTTTGCCTCGCGCGGCACGGTCATGCTGACCGCCGGCGACGAATTCGGCCGCACCCAGAAGGGCAACAACAATGCCTATGCGCAGGACAACGAGATCACCTGGCTCGACTGGACCGGGCGTGACCAAGCGTTGGAACAATGCGTCGTTTTGCTCGCCGCGATGCGTCGTTCCATGCCGGCGCTTTCCGACACGCGCTTGCTGACCGGAGAGCCGCGGCCCGGGTCAGAGATACCGGATGTCATCTGGCTCACTGAAACCGGCATGCCGCTCGATGAGGCAGGCTGGCACGATTCGGGGCGGTACCGCCTGATCATGATGCTCGGCGGCGATGATTGCCGCCTTGCCGTGGTCATCAATGGCGATCGCCGGGCGTGTATGTTCACGCTGCCGGAGCGCGACGGATTTCGCTGGGAGCCAGCCATCGAAACACCGGACAGCGCAGCAGGAGTTTCACGGCCGGTGCCGGGGCGAACGGTGAGTTTTATGATCGAACACAAGGCCGCGCAGGCTCAGATAAAGGAGAACGGCGGTGGCAAATGACAACGCCGAGTGGTGGCGCGGCTGCGTCATCTACCAGATCTACCCGCGCTCCTTCCAGGACACGACAGGGGACGGCAGTGGCGATCTGCGCGGCATTGCCTCAAGGCTGGCTCATGTCGCATCGCTTGGCGTCGACGCCGTCTGGCTGTCGCCCTTCTTCAAGTCGCCGATGGCCGATATGGGTTACGACGTGTCCGACCATACAGCCGTCGATCCGATGTTCGGCACATCAGAGGATTTCGAGGCGGTGGTCGCCGAGGCGCACCGTCTCGGCCTGAAAGTCATTATCGACCAGGTCCTGTCGCATTCGTCCGACCGGCACGAATGGTTCGTCGAAAGCCGCGCGAGCCGCGATAACCCTAGGGCGGACTGGTATGTCTGGGCCGATCCGAGTCCTGACGGCAGCGCGCCCAACAACTGGCTGTCGGTCTTCGGCGGCCCCGCCTGGGAGTGGGACGCGACCCGCAGACAATACTACATGCACAATTTCCTCGCCTCGCAGCCGGACCTCAATTTCCACAATCCGGAGGTTCAGGACGCCCTGCTGGAGACGGTGCGGTTTTGGCTGGAGCGCGGCGTCGACGGGTTTCGGCTCGATACGGTCAACTACTATGTCCATGACCGCTGGCTGCGCAGCAACCCGCCCCTTGCGTCGAGCGTCGCCGGCACGAACACCGAAACCAATCCCTACCTCTATCAGGAGCATTTGTTCGACAAGACGCAGCCCGAAAACCTCGCTTTCCTCAAGCGTTTTCGGGCGCTGCTCGACGAATATGAGGGCCGCGCCGCTGTCGGTGAGGTCGGCGACGAAACCCGTTCGTTGCAGACGCTCGCCGCCTATACCGGCGGCGGGGACAAGCTCGACATGTGCTACACGTTCGACCTGCTCGGTCCGCAATTCTCGGCGGCGCATATACGCGGATGTGTCGAGGCTTTCGAGAGTACGGTTTTCGACGGCTGGGTCTGCTGGGCGTTTTCCAACCACGATGTCGTTCGCCATGTGACACGCTGGACGAGGCCCGGCGGCGATCTGGAAAGGACGGCGAAGTTCTCGATCGCGCTGCTGTCATGCCTGCGTGGATCGATCTGCCTCTATCAGGGCGAGGAGCTCGGGCTGGAGGAGGCGGAATTGGCGTTCGAGGATCTGCGCGATCCTTACGGCAT
>NZ_RZSW01000378.1:0-6267 GCF_003997375.1 Mesorhizobium sp. M5C.F.Ca.IN.020.29.1.1
ATATACAAATGGAGATGACAATGTCACTTGACCGTTCCGTTCTTGCGTTCGCAGGCTTCATGGTGCTGCTGTCCGTCGCGCTCACCGTCTGGGTTTCGCCGCTGTTTGTCTGGCTGACGGTCTTCGTCGGGCTCAACATGCTGCAATCCGCGTTCACCGGCTTCTGCCCGGCGGCGATGATCTTCCGGAAGCTCGGCATCAAGCCGGGATGCGCATTCTAGGAGCAGTAGAATGCGCAAGTTGCTTTTCCTCGGCGCGCTGCTGGCGTGCTCACCGGCCTTGGCCGGCACGCTCACGCTCGCACCGACGACGGTGACCGAATGGAAGGCGGTCTATGGCCGAGTCGAAGCGCGCAACACCATTCCGGCGCGCGCGCGCATTGGCGGCCTCATTGTCGATCTGGCCGTTACCGAGGGCGATCTGGTCAAGGCGGGCGAGAAGATCGCGACCGTCCAGGACGACAAGATCGCCTTTCAGGTCGCGGCGCTGGACGCCCAGCTTCGCGCCCTGCAGGTGCAGCTGGCAACGGCGCAGTCCGAACTGGCCCGCGGTCAGACACTGGTCGGCAGGGGCGTCGTGACCTTGCAGCGGGTCGATCAGCTCAGGACCGAAGTCGACGTAGCACGCAACCAGCTTGCCGCGACCGAGGCGCAGCGTTCGGTGATCGTGCAGCAGGGGGCCGAAGGAGATGTTTTCGCACCCGGCGACGGACGCGTGCTGACCGTGCCGGTCACGCGCGGCGCCGTGATCATGGCCGGCGAAGTGGTGGCGACCATCGGTGGTGGCGGCGTGTTCCTGAGGCTGGCGATCCCCGAACGCCACGCGGCGACGCTGAAGCAGGGTGCCGCTATCCGCATTAATGCCAATGGCACGGAACTGGCCGGCCGTCTCGCCAAGATCTACCCGCAGATCGACAATGGCCGCGTCATCGCCGATGTCGAGGTCGACAACCTCGATACCGAATTCATCGACGCCCGGGTGCTGGTCGAGCTGCCGGTCGCGGAGCGCTCTGCGCTGCTGGTCCCGTCATCGGCGATCGAGACCCGATCGGGGATCGATTTTGTCCGCACGGTTGCCGCCGGCGTCGAGGCCGATCGGGCAGTGGTCGCCGGCGAACGGATGGCGCGCGCCGACGGCGACTATGTCGAGATCCTGACCGGTCTTGCGCCCGGCGATGTCGTGGTCACGCCATGAAAGGTCCTGCTGCCGTCGGCATCGCGGGCGGGCTGACCCGGGCGTTCATCGCCTCGCCGCTCGCGCCGTTGTTTCTGATTGCCGCCTTCGCCTTCGGGCTGGGGGCCCTGCTTACGCTGCCGCGCGAGGAAGAGCCGCAGATATCGGTGCCGATGGTCGACATCTTCGTCCGGGCCGACGGCCTGAAGGCCGACGACGCCGTCAAGCTGATCACCGAGCCGCTGGAGACGATCGTCAAGGGCATAGATGGTGTCGAGCATGTCTATTCGCAAAGCCGCGACGACCAGGTGATGGTCACCGCGCGCTTCGTCGTCGGCACATCGTCGGACGCCGCCGTGCTGCGCGTCCACGACAAAGTTCGCGCCAATATGGACCGCATTCCCGTCGGTGTGCCCGAGCCGCTCATCGTCGGACGCGGCATCGACGATGTCGCGATCGTCACGCTGACGCTGTCGCCAAAACCGGAAACAGCTGACCGCCTGACGGCAAACGACCTGACCCGCATCGCGCGCGAACTGCGCACCGAGATCGCCAAGATCGACAATGTCGGGCTGACCTATCTGGTCGGCGACACCGGAGAGATCATCCGCGTCAACCCGAACCCGGAAAAGCTCGCTCTCTACGGCGTGACGCTGCAGCAGCTTGTGGCAAAGGTTTCCGGCGCGAACAAGGCCTTTCCGGCGGGACGCGTGCGCAATGCGGGCGAGCAGATCGACATCGTGGCGGGCGAGACCTTGGGTTCGCCCGACCAGATCGGCAATCTGCTGCTGACCTCGCGTGACAACCGCCCCGTCTATGTCCGCGACGTGGCCGATGTCGCCTTCGCGACCGATACCAGCGATGTGCTTGTCTCGACGCTTACAAGGTCCGCGACGAGTGTGACGCGCGTGCCGTCGGTGACCGTTGCGGTAGCCAAGCGGGCCGGCGCCAACGCGGTGTCGGTTGCCGAGGCGATCCTGCACCGGGTCGAGGTGCTGCAAGGCAGCCTGATCCCCGGCGACCTGTCGGTCGAGGTCACGCGCGACTACGGCGAGACGGCGAACGAGAAGGCTAACGAGCTTCTCTACCATCTCGGGCTGGCGACGATCTCGATCATTGTGCTGGTCTGGATCGCCATCGGCCGGCGCGAGGCCATGGTGGTCGCCATCGTCATTCCCGTCACCATCCTGCTCACGCTGTCTGCCTCGCGCGTCATGGGCTATACGCTGAACCGCGTCTCGCTGTTCGCGCTGATCTTTTCCATCGGCATCCTTGTCGACGATGCGATCGTGGTGATCGAGAACATCTCCCGCCACTGGGCGATGGGCGGCGGACGCGATCGACGGCAAGCAGCGATCGAGGCAGTGGCGGAAGTCGGCAACCCGACGATCGTCGCCACTTTGACCGTGGTCGCCGCGCTGCTGCCGATGCTGTTCGTCTCGGGAATGATGGGCCCCTATATGAGCCCGATCCCGGCCAATGCGTCGGCGGCGATGATCTTTTCCTTCTTCGTCGCGGTGATGGTGACGCCGTGGTTGATGCTGAAGTTTGCCGGACGGTCGCCGGCGCATGCCCATGCCGATCAAGCCGGCGGTGGCATGCTGGGCCGCGTCTACACTGCCGTCGCCCGGCCCATACTGTCGTCGAAGACGGCGAGCTGGGCCTTTCTGCTTGCGATCGGCGTGCTCACGCTTGGCTCGCTGGCCCTGTTCTACACCAAGGATGTCACGGTCAAACTGCTGCCCTTCGACAACAAGTCCGAACTCTCGGTGACCATCGACCTGCCGGAAGGATTCTCCGTCGAGGCGACCGACGCGGTGGCGCAGGCGGTCGCCGGCAAGGTTCTCGAACTGAGCGAGGTGCGATCGGCCCAGACGCATGCCGGAACCGCGGCGCCCTTCAACTTCAACGGGCTTGTGCGACACTCCTTTCTGCGCAGCGAGCCGCAGCAGGGCGATGTTGCGCTCAATCTTTCGCCGAAATCGGAACGCATCCGTTCGAGTCACGACATCGCGCTGGATATTCGCCAACGCATCGCATCGATCGCCGTTCCAGCCGGCACCAGCCTGAAGGTCGTCGAGCCGCCTCCGGGGCCGCCCGTGATGGCGACGCTCCTGGCCGAGATATATGGCCCCGATGGCGAGGCGCGACGCAAGGTTGCCGCGAAGGTCGAAGCGGCGTTCCGTTCCGTTCCGTTCATCGTCGACGTCGACAATTCCTACGGACAGCCGGCACGCCGGCTGCGCACCACGATCTCCACCGACGATGCCGAGTTCTTCCATGTCGAGGAGAGCGATGTGTTCGACACGATCGCCATCCTCAACGGCGGCGAGACCGTCGGCTATTCGCATCGCGGCGGCCGCCAGCCGATACCGATCCGCATCGAGCGGCCGAAGGGCGAGAGGACTCTGGACGAACGTTTCCTGACAACGCCCATTCCAGCAAATGTGCTCCCCGGCGACCGTGGCGTGGTCGAACTGGGGGATGTGGTGCGGGTCGCTGACGAACGCGCCTCCTTTCCGGTGTTCCGGCACAATGGCCGCGCCGCCGAAATGGTGACGGCCGAACTTGCCGGCAGCTTCGAGGCGCCGATCTATGGGATGCTCGCCGTAAGCCAGGCAATCGACGCGCAGGACTGGACAGGATTGCCGAAGCCTTCGATCGCGCTGCATGGCCAGCCGGAGGACGAAAGCAAGCCGACGCTGCTGTGGGATGGCGAATGGGAAGTCACCTGGGTGACGTTCCGCGACATGGGTGCGGCCTTCGGCGTCGCGCTGCTCGGCATCTATATCCTGGTCGTCGCCCAGTTCGGTTCGTTCAAGGTACCGCTGGTGATCCTGACGCCGATCCCGCTGACCTTCATCGGCATTCTCGGCGGACACTGGCTGTTCGGCGCGCCGTTCTCGGCAACGTCGATGATAGGCTTCATCGCGCTGGCGGGCATCATCGTGCGCAATTCGATCCTGCTGGTCGATTTCATCCGGCATGCCGCCTCGCCGGGCAGGCCGCTGGGTGAGGTTCTGATCGAGGCCGGCGCCATAAGGTTCAAGCCGATCCTGCTCACCGCGCTAGCGGCCATGATCGGTGCGGCGGTGATCCTGACCGATCCGATCTTCCAGGGACTGGCGATTTCACTGCTGTTCGGCCTCGCGTCCTCGACCTTGCTGACGGTGCTGGTCATCCCGGCGATCTATCGGGTCTTGAGGACGTGATGGTGATCGAGTGCAGGGTAAGATCGCCACGGCAAGCCCTTTGCCGCAAAGGCGAGTTCGGCCGGATCGTCGCCCGCCGGTTGGTCAAATGTTCGCTGGATCGACGGTTCGGCTCGGTCTTGCGGCGCATTTGCAGCCAAGGCGGTCACAGAAACCAGTCAGCCATTGCTAGAACCGATCTGACGTGCTGGTTTCGAACCAAGTGCCGCCAACTCAAAGACAGAGCCGTCCGCTCTGGCCGAGTTTGTGCGCGAGACAATCTTCAACCCGCCGCCAAGTGACCAGGGGCGGGGACGGCGATCCTGGTAAAGCGTCTGGCCTTCGCGACCGCCAGCTCAGCGCGTCCCGAACAGGAGAAACGCCGCCTCTCCCTTGGGATCGGAACACCGGTGTAAACGATCGCCCTTCAAGCAGGAATCTTACCGCCACACCTGCTGAGCCGTGCCAAGAAGGGGTGTGTTGAATGGCGCTACACGGAGGTGGGGCGTGCGTCAGAGTTTGGTTTGATGGATTTCGGTCCACGTTCCACCGGCAGCTACTCTGCTGGTCGGCTTCTTAGGTCCCGCCGAACCAGGACAAGTGTGGGATCGTCAGGATAAGCCGCCACAGTGAATCCCATCTCGCGTTCGAGCTCGATAGCAGCTTGGTTTTCGCGGTTCTCGATCGACTCGATTGTATGGAGGCCCAGCTCCTCAGCGTATTTCGCTATGTAAGAGAGCAGTTCCCAGCTGACGCCCAAATGCTTGTGATCTGCGCGCGTGCAGATCGCGACTTCTCCATGCCGGCGAGGCTCATCGCATGCCAGCGTTGCGACTGCAATCAGCATTCCGTCCATGGCAAGGGCAAGGAAGTTGTATATGCCCGCATCATCGGACCGAGTCATCGACACGAGCCGTTCATGCGAAACCTTCACTCCGCCGAGAAAACGAAATCGCAGGTCAGCCGGCGTCACATGGGTAAAGAACTCGGCTAAGGTTAGCTCGTCTTCGGGGCGTGCACGGCGCACTTCGAACTGAAATCCCGTGCGTGTGGTAAGAGTATTATTTCTCTCCGTAGTCATTTTCTGCCTATACAATCGTTTGAACGGGTATTGACAGCGACCGCCTGCGGTCTGCCGCGCGCGCTGCCTAACCAAGTTGCGTCACTCGCTCATAATGAGAAGCGTGTCGTGTTTGACGATCTCGATGCTGCGCAGGCTGGGCAGGCGGATGACGCCCTTGTCCTTCAGCCGGGTGAAGACCCGCGATACAGTCTCAATGGTGAGGCCGAGATAGTCGCCGATATCCATGCGCGACATCGGCAGTTCGACCTGCCGCAACCCGCCCTGCCGCTCCGCCATGTCGACCAGGAACGCGGCGACGCGTTCGATGGCGTTCTGGCGGCCGAGGACCAAGAGGTGTTCCTGCGCTCTCGTCAGGCCCTTGAGCGCCAACGGCAGCAGCTGACTGGAGATATCCGCACCAGTGGCAAAGCGGAAGACGCGGACACCAGTGGCGTTGATGGCTTCGGCGAAGAAATGATGGGTAGTGTCGGCTTCGAAACCGAATGTCTCTCCGGCCAGATGGAAGGCGCTTATCTGACGGCGGCCGTCGGCAAGCAGGCGGTAGACACGGACGGCGCCAAACTCGACCTGGTAGAAGGCTCCCGCCTTCTCGCCCTGGGCATAGATTTCCGAGCCGGCGGGGAAGAAGCTGACCGGCTGTAACGGCGCGTCGAAAGCCTCTCGCAGGCTCGACTGGGTGGAGCTTGGCGACAGTGCAATTCTGAGGGCTGCGTAGGTTTGCATGGCTGTTTTCCCGGTTGATCCGTGTGACAGCAATCGCGCGAATTCACGTCTCGCGAAATTCGGTTATGTCCCTACGGGGAATTACCTAGGTACTTG
>NZ_RZSW01000379.1:0-6262 GCF_003997375.1 Mesorhizobium sp. M5C.F.Ca.IN.020.29.1.1
GGATCATAGGCCTCGCGGTTGAACTCCGGCAACGCCTCCAGGTCTTCCTTGGTGGTCTCGGCCACCAGCCAGCGATCGCCATCCCTCTCCGCCCACTTGGCCTTGTCGAACTGATAGGCGACATTCTTTTCGCCAACCTCAAGGAAGCCGCCGACGCCAATGATCAGCGACTCTGCCTTGCCATCCTTGGCCAGAACGATGTCGTTCACGTCGCCAATGTTTTGAGCGTCGTCGCCAGTGCCGTTGTAGACGGTTTCGCCGATGATATTGGTGGCAAGATTACCGTCGGCACGCTTCACAGGTTCGGCCGGAGCTGCGGTGCTCTCGGCTGGAGCAGCCGGAGCGTTCTGTGCGGTGGTTTCCGTCGAGCCGGAAGGAGCGGCAGGAGCCGTAGCCGTAGTGTCATTGGCCGCAGGAGCCGGATCGAAAGCGCTGCGGTCGAAGTCCGGCTGAGCCGTCAACTCATCCTTTGTGGTTTGCGCAATCAGCCAACGGTCGCCGTTCCGTTCGGCCCATTGCAGCTTATTGTAGTCGAAAGCCACGTTCTTGGCGCCAACGCCAAGAAAGCCGCCGACGCCGATGACCACGGATTTTGCCTGACCGTTTTCATCGAAGACAACGTCGTCGACATTGCCAATGTTCTCGGCATCGTCGCCTGTGCCATTATAGACCGATTCCCCGATGATGTTGGTCACCAGGCTGCCTTCGGCGCGCGCAACGGGAGCCGCAGGAGCGGTATCCTGGACTACCGGGTCCTGCGTCGGCGCCGGGGTTGTGGCCGTCTGCGCATATGCACCGGTCGCAAGCAGCGCTGCGAGTGCGGTGGTGGTCAAAAGGGTGCGGATCATTTAATCCTCCTGCGTTATCTCGTTCCCGCCGCGAGCATGGGAGATCGGTCGCGGCGTTACATATTCACAACGTCGTGACCGCGCGGTTGTTCCGACACCATGGTGAGCGTCGTGAAAAAACCACCCGAAACGCGCTCGCTCATGCCCTCGGCCGGTGAGATTCGCTCCTGTATTTTCGTTAGAGCTGCGGAACTTTTTTTCAGCCGCCCCGTTCCAGCCTACGGCTGGGTCTGTCCTCGCCGATGATTATCCGATGGTTGGCAAGAAAAAACGGAGTGGGGGGATGCGATTTGCGGCGGTGCTGAACCAGGAGGGCGGCACCCTGCGCACGTTTGATCTTTCCGCCTTCACGGACCGGATGCGCCAGACGTTGGAGGCAGCAGGTCACTCCATCGATATCGACATCGTTGCCGGCAAGGACATCGTCGCAACGCTGGACCGCATCGCTTCGAAGCACAGCGTCGACATTGTGCTGGCCGGTGGCGGCGACGGCACCATTTCGGCCGCGGCTGCCCGGTTGATGGGCAGGAAGAAAGCACTTGCGGTTTTACCGGCTGGCACGATGAACCTGTTCGCGCGCGGGCTTGGCATCCCACAGACCCTTGACGCGGCCGTGAAATCTCTTGCCGACGGCGAGGTGATCGCAGTCGATATGGCAACAGCCAACAATAAGCCATTCGTGCATCAGTTCTCGATCGGCATGCATGCCAGGATGGTTCAGCTTCGCCAGACCATGGAGTTTGGCTCGCGGTTGGGAAAGATGCGGGCTTCAGTCAAGGCTGCGTGGGCGGCGATCAACAACCCGTCGGCAATGAAGGTGACGCTGACCATCGGCGAATCCGAGATCGTGACGCGCACCACCGGCATCGGCATCACCAACAATCTGTTCGGTGAGGGTCACCTGCCCTATGCCGACAATCCCGCCGGCGGGGTGCTCGGCATCTATGTCACGGTGGCGCGGCGGCGTGGCGAACTGCTCAGGGTCCTTTTCGACATGGCGCGCGGCAAATGGCGCGGCAGTGAGCATGTGGAAATCCACCAGGCTGACCGGGCCGTTTTGAAAGTGCACTCGGCTGCCAAGAAGTTCCGCGCCGTCATGGACGGCGAACTGGTCAGGCTTGACCCCGAAACGACGATCGAAATCCATCCTGGCGCGCTGAACGTTCTGGTCCCGGCGCGCGCTGTCCAAGCGAAGGCAGCGTGATGCAGTCCGGCACAATCGATCGGATAACTTCAGCCTTTGGGAATCTCGCCCTGTTCGCCCCGGGGAAGCTCGCCCTGTTCGGTTGTCGACGTCTTGTCTATCATGTTGCCGTAGATCTCTGCGATGCCCCAGGCGATAAACGCCAAAAGCAGCGCGGCGATCAAGATACGGAAAGTGTGCCACCCCCAGCGTCCCTGGCGGGCTTTGTCTTCAGGAACGATCCTGGGCATGATCGGCCTCCATTTCATTTGGCGCTGGCATGTCGTTTGGCGCTGGCGAGCGCAGCTGGCAAAACGTGGTTGGGTAACGGTTCCTCAAGGCGAAGGTTCCGGTTTCAGACGCAGGCAACTGGCTAGAATGGCTGCAAGCCGATGCACTTGGGGGCCTTGTGGATAGCAGGGTAGTGAAAAAGCCGAATCTGCCGGTCGACGTCCTTAGTGTGGTTAGGGCGCAGGACCGGCTTGCAGTACTGCACGGTCTCGACGCCCTCGACACGGCGGCCGATCGTGACTTCGACCATATCAGCGCTCTTGCCGCCGCGGTGATGCTAGCGCCCATCGCGCTGGTGACGCTGGTCGATGTCGAACGGCAACGGTTCAAGTCCTGTGTCGGCCTGGATGAGACCGAGGCCTCGACAGATGCATCTTTCTGCGCCCATACCATTGCCGCCGGCGACCAGCCGATGGTGGTGACCGATGCGACCTCGGATTCACGCTTCCACGCCAGCCCGCTGGTCACTGGCCAGCACCATGTCCGTTTCTATGCGGGTGTGGCGATTGTGGTGGCCGGCGCCCGGATCGGCACGCTCTGCGTGCTCGACCGCAAGCCGCGCGCGTCGCCGTCTGCCGCCCAGCTCGAACAATTGACGGCGCTCGCCAGCCTCGCCGCCAGCCTGTTCGCATTGAAGGACGCCACCCGCAACGGCGCCAGCATCGCTGCGGCGCTGGCGCGAGAGGAAAAACGGCGCGGCATCGCGCTCGATGCCGCCTCGCTCGCAAGCTGGGCATGGGATATCCACACCGATATGATCGAATGCGATGTCCGGTTGTCCGAGCTGTTCGGCCTGCCGCGCTCGAATCGGCTGAGGGCGCGCGATATCCTTGCCGCCATCGACCCGCGTGATGTCTACCAGACCGAGACGCGCTTTCGTGACGCGCTGACTGGCAGCGACGACTATTTTGGCGAATACCGCGTCAAGGGCTTCACTCCGCCGCGCTGGCTCGCGACGCGCGGCCGTGTCATCGAGCGCGACGGCGACGGCAAGCCGACGCTGATCTTCGGCGTCAATTACGACATCACCGAACGCAAGCTCGGCGACGAGCGGCAACGGCTCTTGCTGCGCGAGCTGAACCATCGCGTCAAGAACACGCTGGCGACGGTGCAGGCGCTGGCGACGCAGACCGTTCGCCATGCGCGCCAGCCCAGCGAATTCCTTGAAGCCTTCAGCGCCAGGCTTCAGGCGCTGGGCGCCGCCCACAGCCTGCTGTCCGACCGCGAGTGGCGCGGCATTGGCATCCGCGAACTCGTGCAGATCGAGGTCAAGCCGTTCGACACCGCCGAGCAGCCGCGCATGACGATCTCAGGCGCCGATCTGCTGCTTTCGCCCGACCAGGCAGTCGGGCTTGGCCTGATTCTGCATGAACTGGCCAGCAATGCTCTGCAATACGGAGCGCTATCGGCGGCTTCGGGCAAGGTCGATCTCGACTGGCAGGCACAGGGCCGGAAAGGCGCACGGCGCCTGGTGCTGACCTGGCGCGAAAGCGGCGGGCCTGAAGTTGCCTCGCCCGAACGCCACGGCTTCGGCTCGATCCTGATCCGCCGCAGCCTGGCCAAGGTCATCTCCAGCGAAGTGACCCACGAATTCCGGCCGGAAGGCGTATTCGCCGAAATATCGATGCCGCTGGAGGATCTGCCGAAGTGACGGCCCGGCCATGATCCCGAACCGAAGGTCCGCGTCAGCGAAAAGTTCAGCCCGGTTTTGGGATTAGATTGTGGTCAACAAGAAGAATCGCTTCGAGCTATTTCGCTTCGCCGGCATCCGGATCGTCGGCATCGGGCTTCACGTTCTCGCGGTAGATGGCGTAGGCGGCGAGTGCGATCGCTGGTCCGAGTATGGAGCCCAGGCCGCCTTTTCCCTTGAGTAGCGCCGGCAGCACGGCGAGCGCGGCCGTGATGCCGACCGCCTTCATATCGGCTTGGCGCCTCCGCGCCCGGCGTCGGGCGCGCGCGCCGGCCGACTGCTGATGGAAGAGCAGGAGAAGCCCTGCGATCACCAGGAAACCGACCCCAAAACCAAGGCAGGCTGCCATCGGCCCGTAGCGACCCGCCACCCAGACATAGGCCGCTCCGACCAGGAAACCGATGCCGCACAGTGCGGCAAGTGCTGCGAGCGCATAGACGATTGCAGCCGTGCGCGCGCGGCGCACGGCTGCCACGGCTTCACCCGAGGCGAGCCCCGAGACCAACGATGCCAGCATTCCCATCTGGGCTGAGGCTTAGCGGCGCGCGAGAAGCGCGAACAGAAAGCCGACGCCTGCCGCGATCGCCAGAGACGTCACCGGCTTTTCGCGCACGCTCGCCACCACTTGGGCTTCGAGGTCCCTGGCGTTGCTGCGCATATTTTCAAACGCTGCTTCGCCTTGGGCGCGCAATTGTTCCATTCCTTCCGCGGCAACGCGACGAGCAGCCCCGTAACCATGTTGGCCGGTCTCGGCCAGCTGTTCGGTGAGTTTCTGAATGTCGACTTTCAACTGCCTGATATCGGCTTCAAGGTCCGAATTCGTCCGGCTTTCGTTCGGGGACTTTCCTGCGGCAGTCGCCATCACTTGACTCCTTGCGTTTGCTCGGGTCGAAACGTTCGACCCACCCCAAGGTTCCGAAATCGGAACAACTCCCATGAAAGGATGTTTCCGCAAGCGAGTCCAGCCCGGCACGTCTCCGGTAGCCGCTCAGATCAGCGGTCGGCGAGCTTCGCTCAACCCTTGCCAGCCGGCGAGTTCCTTGAGCCTTTCGTTGTCGACCACCTCGCAGCCGCCGTCGCGCCAGAAGATAAGCTTGCGGTCCATCAGCTTGCGGATCGTCTTGTTGGTGTGGACCAGCGACAGGCCGAGGGTATCGGCGAGATGCTGCTGCGTGATCGGAATCTGCACGGGCGTCCTGCCGTTCAGCCCGACCACCCTGGCGCGGCTGGAGATGAACGCGATGAGATAGGCTGCACGCTCGAGCGCGGTGCGTCTGCCAATACTGAGCAGGTTCTCGTCCAGCATGCGTTCCTCTCGCGAGGCGATCCAGGTGATGTCGTAGGCGAGGCCCGGATGGCTGCGGTAGAGTTCGGGAAGGGCTTCCCGCTCGAAAACGCAGAGCAGCATCGGCGACAGCGCTTCCACGGAATGCTGCATTTCTCCCATCAGACTGCCTTGCAAGCCGATGAGATCGCCTGGCATGGAATAGTTCAAAATCTGGCGGCGGCCATCCGACAGCAATTTGTAGCGGAAAGCCCAACCCGACAGCACCGTATAGAGATGGGCGCTGTGGCTTCCCTCCACCAGAACCGTAGCTCCCTTGTCGACGGCCAGTTCGCCCTTCTTGACCGCGTCGACGAAGACAAGTTCCTGCTTCTCGAATGCCCGGAACGCCGGCAACGGCCGCAGTGGGCAGTTCTCACATGAATACCGGCGGGTGGAAAAAGAACGGCCGTTCTGGCCAGGCATTTCAATTCCTCTTCGAAAGCGGCCCTCTTCCGGAAGGCGATAGCAAACGCCCTGCAGGCATCGAGGTTCCGCCATCCGCGACGGGCATGTCTTTTTTAAATGACAGCATGCCAAATAACTTTAAATGACAGGAAGCCAAATAGGGATCATGATTCCTCTGTTCCCTGCGCCCCATGGAGACATTGCTTGCCCCCCTTGCTGGACGGATTGCGGATTCTTGTTCTGGAGGATGAATTCCTGATCGCCATGGATGTCGAGCAGCTTTGCCGCGACTACGGCGCCGGCGACGTGATCATCGCCCGCAATCTGGGTGAGATCGATCGGAAGAGCGTTGCCTCGCAATTCGACGCCGCCATCGTCGATCTCATGCTTGGCGGCGCTTCGACGCTCGATTTCGCTTCGCGGCTGCGCGAATCGGGCGTGCCTTTCGTCTTCGCCTCGGGCTATTCCGACATAGACGAAATCAAGGTTTCCTTTCCGGATGTCAGATTGGTCACCAA
>NZ_RZSW01000037.1:0-22954 GCF_003997375.1 Mesorhizobium sp. M5C.F.Ca.IN.020.29.1.1
GTCGATGTTGAGCGGGATCATCTTGCCCTTGCGCCGCGTGACATCGGCCTCAACAGCCTCGGCGATGTCGGCGAAACGTCCACTGATGATGCCGCGCGCGGCAAAATCGCGGGTCAGCTCGATGAGGCGCGGTGCCCGCGGATCGACCGGGTGGAAGCGGTGCCCGAGCCCCGGCACATAGGATTTTTCCTCGGCGAAGATACGATCGAGCCGCGCCGCGACGGCATCGGCAAGCGTCACTCCTGCGTCCAGTGCCGCGGCGATGTCGCCGTAGAAGGCCAGCGCCTGCTCGCCAGCGCCGCCATGCACGTCGCCAAGCACATTTATGGCTGAGGCCATGGCGCTGTTGATGCCGACGCCGCAGGTAGCCGCCATGCGTGCAATGGCGATTGACGGCGCCTGCGGCCCGTGGTCGACGGCGGCACCGAGCGCGATGCCGAGCAGCGCCGCCTGCTCCTTACCAGGCAGTTCGCCGCGCAGCATCAGCCAGATCATCGCCGGAAAGCTGACGCGGCCGATCAGGTCCTGGATCTCATAGCCGCGCAGCCGGATCACGCCAGGGCGCATTTCGATGATATCGGTCTGCCACCATTCCTCGCCGCGCTCGCGGCCGGTTTTTTTCCCAACGTTGCTCATGTCCTCGCGTCGCTCATCCCTGCGCCCTTTTCTTGACGCGCGGCGGCAGACCGGCAAACACCTCGTCCATATGCTCGCCCAGCGCCGGCGGCGGCTTGGTCGGCAAGGGTGCCGCACCATCGACCATGAACCCGCCGCGCACGACAGTCAGCGGCCGGTCGATATTCGGCATGCCATCGAAACGGGTGGTCATCTCGCGCTCGATCACTTGCTGCTCGGCCAGCACTTCCGGGATCGTCAGCACCCTGCCCGCCGGCACGCCTGCGCGATTGAGCGTCTCCTCCCAGGCTGCGGCCGAGCTGTTCGCCAGGGCATCCTCGATCAGTGCCTTCAGGGCGATGCGGTTGCGCTTGCGCGTCTCGCGCTCGGCAAAGCGCGGGTCTGACGCCAGCTCCGGCAGCCCGACCAGCCGGCAGAGCGCCACGAACTGCTCCTGTTTGTTGGCGGCGATGTTGAGCAGACCGTCGCCGGTGCGAAATGTCCCGGAAGGTGCAGCCGTCATGTTCTCATTGCCCATCGGCTGCGGCTCGACGTCAGCCGTCAGGTAGTTGGAGACCGGCCAGCCCAGCGCGGAAAGCGTGCATTCGAGCATCGACACGTCGAGGAAGGCGCCCTCGCCTGTCGTCTTCTGCTTCACGAGTGCCGCGGCGATGGCGAACGCCCCGACCAGCCCGCCCAGCGTGTCGGCGACCGGATAACCGACACGCAGCGGCGCGGTCTCCGGTGTGCCGGTGATGCTCATGATGCCTGAAAGGCCCTGGATGATCTGGTCGTAGGCAGGATTGTCGCGCATCGGCCCGGTCTGGCCGAAGCCCGAAATCGCGCAATAGATAAGGCTGGGGCGGACCTCCTTCAGCCTCGCAAAGCCAAGCCCCAGCCGGTCCATCACGCCGGGGCGGAAATTCTCGACCAGCGCGTCGGCGGAGGCGACCAGATCGAGAAAGCGTTCGCGACCGGCCTCTTGCTTAAGATCGAGCACCACCGACCGTTTGCCGGCGTTCTGCGCCAGGAACGAAGCGCCCATTCCGGCACTGTTGAGTTCCGGCGAGCCGCCGAGCTGGCGCGCCAGGTCGCCGCCTTGCGGCGCCTCGACCTTGATCACGTCACCCCCGAGCAGCGCCAGCTGATAGGCGCAGTAAGGGCCAGCCAGAACATTGGTCAGGTCGAGGACGCGGATACCGGACAGCAGATCGGTCATGATCTCACAAACAGATCAGGCATCGCCCGGCACATGCTCGGGTCCACGCCTGCGCCTGTGCTCGATGTAGGCCCAGATATGCGGCCCGATCAGCCCGATGAACGCAAGCGTCAGCAGCGTCAGCGACAGCGGATGCGTATAGAACACCGACCAGTCGCCGTTCGAGATGGTCATTGCCCGGCGGAACTGGGTCTCGGCGAGTGGCCACAGGATCATGCCGATGATGACCGGCGCCGTCGGGAAATCGAAGCGCCGCATCAGGAATCCGGCCCCGCCGAGCAGATAGAGGATGACGAGGTCGGTCGGCGACTGCGAAATACCGTAGGTGCCGACCGTGGCGAACACCAGGATGCCGGCATAGAGCTGCGGCGCCGGGATTTTCAGCAGCCGCACCCACAACCCGATCAGCGGCAGGTTGAGGATGACGAGAATGATGTTGGCGATGAACAGGCTGGCGATCAGCCCCCAGACCAGATTGGCCTGCGTCATGAACAGCATCGGCCCGGGGTTGATGCCATAGCTCTGGAAGGCCGACAGCATGATCGCGGCCGTCGCCGAAGTCGGCAGGCCGAGCGTCAGCATCGGCACCAGCACGCCGGCGGCCGATGCATTGTTGGCGGCTTCCGGCCCGGCAACGCCTTCGATGGCGCCGACCGTGCCGAACTCCTCCTTGTGTTTGGAGAGCTTCTTCTCGATAGCATAGGACAGGAAGGTCGGGATCTCGGCGCCGCCGGCCGGCAGGGCGCCGATCGGGAAGCCGAGCAAGGCGCCGCGCAGCCAAGCCTTCCACGAGCGTGCCCATTCGGCCGCCGTCATGTAGAGCGAGCCCTTCAGCGGCACGATCTCGTCCTTGCCGGCATAGCGGCGCGAGGCCATGTAGAACGTCTCGCCGACCGCAAAGAGGCCGACGGCGACGACGATCACGTCGACGCCGTCGAGCAGTTGGCTCATGCCGAAGGTGAAACGCGGCTGCCCGGTCTGCAGGTCGACGCCGATCATGCCGATGACGAAGCCGATGAACAGGCTGGTCAGGCCGCGCACCGACGACGAGCCGAGCACCGCCGAAACCGTGATGAATGCCAGCACCATCAGCGAAAAATATTCGGCCGGGCCGAAAGACAGCGCGAATTTGACCACGACCGGGGCAAGGAAAGCGACACCCAGCGTGCCGAGTGTGCCGGCGACGAACGAGCCGATCGCCGAAGTGGCGAGTGCCGCGCCGCCGCGGCCGGAACGGGCCATCCTGTTGCCTTCCAGCGCAGTGACGATGGTTGCACTTTCGCTCGGCGTGTTGAGCAGGATCGATGTCGTCGAACCGCCATACATGGCGCCGTAATAGATGCCGGCAAACAGGATGAAGGACGCTTCCGGTGCCACCTGATAGGTGATCGGCAAAAGCAGCGCGATGGTCAGCGCCGGTCCGAGGCCGGGCAGCACGCCGATCGCGGTCCCCAGTGTCGTGCCGAGCAGGCACCACATGAGATTGACCGGCGTAAAGGCGACCGAAAATCCGTGCGCGAGATGGCTGAGCGTTTCCATGGCTTCAGCCTCTCAACATACGGATAATCGAATCGAGACCGGTGTTCAGCTGGTTCTCGATGAAGCCGGCGCCGATGTTGACGCCGAGCGCCCTGGCGAAGCCGAAATAGGCGGCAAGCGCCAGGATCAGGCCGAGCAGCACGTCACGCAGCGGATGTCTGCTGCCAAACCCGTGGCAGATGAGAACGAACATGATCACCGAGGCTGCGGTGAAGCCAAGCGGCTGGATCAGAACAAGGTTCGCGACCAGTCCGACGGCGACGATGCCCATCGCCTTCCAGTCGGTCGGCGTTTCCTTTTCTTCTTCCGGCTGCCAGCCGCCCCGCAGGGCGGCGACGATCAGCAGGAGGGATAGGATCGTCATGCCGATCATGGTGATGTAGGGGAAGACGGTCGGGCCGACCTTGGAGTAGAGCGGCGACACCGGAATCGACAGCGTCTGCCAGGCTACTGCGCCGGCGCAGGCGAGAAGCCCGATGCCGATCAGCAATTCGGGCACGGCAAGGCGCGGCCGCGCCGCCTGCTGGTCGCTGGTGCTCATGATCGTCCTCCCTGGATAGGCCGGTCTCCCACAGCCGACCTCACCGCAGTTTCACTCGCGCCGGATCGTATGTCCATGCGGCTGGCGAAGATCGGAAAGGGGCAGTGCAGACCGCCCCTTTCCGAGGACATCAGGCAAGGCCGAGGTCCTTGAGGATGGCTGCGATCCGGGCCGTGTCTTCGGCGAGAAATTTGGCATAGTCGTCGCCGGTGAGCAGGATTTGTGTCCAGTTGCGGTTTTTGCATTCGGTGGCCCAGGCATCGCTTTTGGCCATGGTCTCGACCAGCGTGATCATTGCCGCCTTGTCAGCGTCGGAAACGCCCGGCGGTGCGAAGACGCCGCGCCAGTTGAACAATTCGACATCGATGCCGGCTTCCTTCAGCGTCGGTGCGTCGATGCCTTCCTGGCGCTTGTCCGCAGAAATGGCAAGCAGCCGAAGCGCGCCTGCCTTGACCTGTTCGGAGAACTCGCCATAGCCGGAGATGCCGGCCGCGACCTGGTTGCCGAGAAGCGCCGACAGTGCCTCGCCGCCGCCGGCGAACGGCACGTAGGAGAGATTGGCCGCCGGAACACCGGCCGTCTTCGCGATAAGGCCGAACAATATGTGGTCCGAGCCGCCGGCCGAACCGCCAGCCACCGGAACCTTGGTCGGATCGGCCTTGAGGGCGGCGACGAAATCTGCTGCGGTCTTGAACGGCGAGGCCGCCGGCACCACAAGCGCCTCGAATTCGCCGGTGAGGCGGGCGATCGGCGTGACTTCGGTGAGATTGTTGGCCGATTTGTTGGCGATAATGGCGCCAACCATGACCATGCCGGCAACCATCAGCGAATTGCCCTTGCCGTTCCACTGGCTGATGAATTGCGGCAGGCCGACCGTGCCGCCGGCGCCGCCGACATTGGTGATCTGCGAACCGGAGATCAGCTTCTCACTGCGCAGCACCTGGTCCATCGTGCGCGCCGTCTGATCCCAGCCGCCGCCGGGCGCTGCCGGCACGAAGATCTGGAGCTGCGGCGCATCCTGCGCAAAAGCGGGCGAGAGATGCAACGCTGCGAAACCGGCGGCGCCGGCAGCGGCGGTGCTCATTAAAAATCTGCGTCTGTTCAGCATGAGATTCCTCCAATCACGACACCTCCTCTGGTGCCTGCCAGCAACGTAGCCTGAATCCAGACCCGCTCGACAAAAATTCATGCAGCCTTTGTCTTGTTCTGTCAACAGGAACGGCATTCTACTGGACAGAACTGTCTGCACGCGGCATAGTTGCTCCGATCGGCCCTTCTGTCCAACCGGGAACGGAACGACGTGATCAAGCAGATGACCGTAACACAATCCAAACCTGCGTCGACCAACGGTGTTGCCGCGCTAGACCGTGCGATCGCCATCCTCGATGCTTTCGCAACCGCCGACCGGTCGCTCAGCCTGGCCGAAATCGCGGCGCGAACCGGCCTCTACAAGAGCACGATCCTGAGGCTGGCGAACTCATTATTGCGCGGACAGCTGCTGGAGCGTCTCGACGACGGCCGCTACCGTATCGGCCCTGCCACCTTCCGGCTGGGTGCCCTATACCAGCGTTCGGTCGTGGCGATCGACATCCTGCTGCCGATCATGCGCGATCTGGCCGAGCGAAGCTGGGAAAGCGTCGCTTTCTATGTCCGCTCGGGCGACGTGCGCACCTGCCTCTATCGTGTCGAGTCCAAGCATCCCATCCGCTACACCATACGGGAAGGTGACGTGCTGCCCCTGCTGGCCGGTACGGGCGGCCGCGTACTTGCGGCGTTTTCCGGTCAGCAGGGCGAGCCTTACGAGACGATCCGCAAAACCTACCATTGTTTGTCGGTCGGCGATCGCGACCCCGAGACGGCGGGCGTTTCGGCACCAGTGTTCGGGCCGGGGCACACCTTGATCGGTGCGTTGACGCTGTCAGGCCCGAGCACGCGCGTCGACGCGGCTTTTCTTCAGCGCATGAAAAATCCGCTGATCGAGGCGGCCGCGCGCGCCACCCGCGCTTTCGGCGAAGACGCCTCGATGCTCGAACAGGCGGCCCTAAAAGCCTAAGCGGAAGGCCAGTGCTGAAGCGGCAGGCCTAGAAAGCCTCGATTCGGCCCGATCAGAACCACAGGATGACAGACCGCAACCCTCAAGGCTGCCGTTCCAGCAGGATCGTCGCATCGTCGTGATACTTCGCTGTAGCCGCATTTGGCCGCGACGCTCAGCGAAGCGGTGTTTTCCGGATCGATGATGCAGACAGTCCTTGCGCGCCCGAATGCCTCGTCGCCCCAGGCGAGAACCCGTCCGACGACTTCGCTGGCGAAGCCTTGGCCGTGGGCGCTCGGGACCAGCGCCCAACCAGCTTCCGGAACGCCTTCGATCGACGGCACGATGTTGCGCTTCAGATCGTGAAAGCCGGCTTCGCCGATGAAGCGGCCGGTCGCCTTGTCCTCGATCGCCCAAAAGCCATAGCCCAGCAGCGACCACAGGCCGGCATGACGCAGGAAGCGCATCCAGCTTTCCTCGCGCGTGCGCGGCTTGCCGCCGATGAAGCGGGTGACGGCCGGATCGGCCCACATCGCGACATAGGCATCAAAATCATCGAGGTGGTGCGGCCGCAGCACGGTGCGCCGCGTTTCGATGACGGGAGCGACGAGCGCCTGTGGATTGATCATGTGTCATGCCTTAGTTGCGTTTGCCTGTGCTTAGTGCATGTCGCCCAGGAAGCCTGCCCTTGGGCTTGACCGAGGATGCTCGGCGGTTTTGGGAAAAACGATATGCGACAGAGATCCAAATTGCCTGCACCAGACAAGAGCCAAAGCCTGTGCAGATCATCTTCCAGTCCAATGTGAATCCTGCCCAGCGGTGCTACTTTTACCAGCAGCTGATTCAGCGTCCGCTGTGCCGTCCGACGGAGGGAAAAGGGCATGGATACCACCGATCTTCTGCTTGCCATCTTTCATCATCTGCTGGTGTTTTCGCTGGCGGGCATCATCGGCGCCGAATTTGTCCTGATCCGCGGCGATCTGCCCGCCGCGACGCTCCGACGGCTTGTCGGCATCGATCGCCATTATGGCATCATCGCCATGCTGATCATCGTCGTCGGCATCGGCCGCGTCATCTACGGCCTGAAGGGCTGGGAATTCTACGTCTACAACTGGGTGTTCTGGGCAAAGATGGCGGCCTTCGTCACCGTCGGCCTGTTGTCGATTATCCCGACGGTCCGCTTTGTTTCCTGGAACAGGCAAGCCTCGGCCAGCCCCGGTTTTCAAGTGCCGGCGGCGCAACTTGCATCCGTTCGAACTTATGTCCGCGCCGAAGCTTTCATCTTCCTGCTGATCCCGGTCTTCGCCGCGGCGATGGCGCGCGGCTACGGCTACTGAATTTCGCCTACGGGTTCGAGCGGCGCAATTTCGACCAGCGGCGCCGGCACATTATTCGTCTTCTCCTCGGCCTTGCAGATGTCGGCGATCACACAGAGCGGGCAATCCGGTTTGCGCGCTTTGCAGACATAGCGCCCATGCAGAATCAGCCAGTGATGCGCATGGCGCATATATTCGTCCGGAATGATCCTCAATAGCCCCTGCTCGACCTGCTCCGGCGTTTTGCCGGGCGCCAGTCCCAGCCGATTGCCGATGCGGAAGATATGCGTGTCGACCGCCATCGTGTGCTGGCCGAAGGACATGTTGAGCACGACATTGGCGGTCTTGCGCCCGACCCCCGGCAGCTTGACCAGCTGGTCGCGGTCGTCAGGCACCTCGCCGCCATGGTCGCGGATCAGCGCTTCCGACAGCGCAATGACGTTCTTGGCCTTGTTGCGCCAAAGCCCGACGGTGCGGATATACTGGCCGACCTTGGCCTCGCCGAGCGCCAGCATCTTTTGCGGCGTGTCGGCGACCTTGAACAGCGCCCGCGTTGCTTTGTTGACGCCGACATCGGTCGCCTGTGCCGAAAGCACCACCGCCACCAGCAGCGTGAAGGCGTTGACATGTTCGAGCTCGCCCTTCGGCTCGGGCCGCTGAACGGAAAAGCGTCGGAAAATCTCGTGCACCTCGGCCGGGCTGTAGGAGGACCGCACCGGCCGGGCACGCGGTTTGCCGTTCGCGCCGTCGCGTCGGCCGGGGAGCGGTTCATTTTTGGGTGTAGAGGAATTTTTGGGCTTGGGGCTAGTCATTCCCTTCCTATAATATCCCGTCATGAGCGACACAAACGCCTCATTTGAGGCCGACGAGCCATTCTTCCAGGCGTTGCTGATACCGCATCGGTCGCTGGGCAAAACCGGCTTTGCCATCCTGATGGGCGCTCTGCTGTTCGGCTCGCTGGTGACCGGAGCGTTTTTCCTGTCGCGCGGTGCCTGGCCGGTGTTCGGCTTCCTCGGTTTCGACGTGATTGCCGTCTACATCGCCTTTCGCGCCAATTATCGTGCCGCCCGCGCCCGCGAGGAAGTGTCGGTCTCGCGCACCAGCCTCGACATCCGCAAGACCGCGCCGTCAGGCAAATCGGAAGCGCATCGCTTCAATCCGTTCTGGGCGCGTTTTTCGGTCGCCCGCCACGCCGAGATCGGCATCACCAGGATGGCGGTAGAAGCACAAGGGCAGAATGTGCCGATCGGCGGTTTCCTCAATCCCGACGACCGCGAGAGCTTTGCGTCAGCCTTTTCGCGCGCCTTGGCGACCGCGAAAGCGCGCTGAGCAAACCGCCTCGTTCGCGAAATGGTCTTTCAGCAGCGATTGAGGCCGTCTCCAGTGCCTTGTCAAGACGGTGATTAGCAGCGTCTCCTTCTCCTTGGGGAGATGCACCTTTTAGCCAGCCATCAGCGGCTCGTTTCCCGAAGCCAATTCCATCTGGGGAAGAGCGGCAAGAAGCAAGTTTCGGGTGGTGATCGGCGCCGCGAAGGCCGATATTCACGGCCAAGGAGATAGTCCCATGAACGCCCAAATGCCTCTCAAGACGACAGCAGTCCTTCAGAAAGACATCACACCCGAAGGCGGTGACTACGAAGTTGTTCGGCGCGCGATCGAGAAGATCAGCCTTGACTACCGTGACCAGCCGTCGCTCGAAATACTGGCCGAGGAAGTCGGCGAGACGCCGACCGGCCTGCAGAAGCTCTTCACCCGCTGGGCCGGCCTGTCGCCCAAGGCCTTCCTCCAGGCTGTCACGCTAGACCACGCGCGCAAACTGCTCGATTCCGGCATGCCGCTGCTCGAGACCTCTTTCGAGGTCGGCATGTCAGGCCCCGGCCGGTTGCACGACCTTTTCGTCACTCACGAGGCGATGTCGCCGGGTGACTACAAGACGCGCGGCGCCGGGCTGACGATCCGCTACGGCTACCACATCTCGCCCTTCGGCATCGCCCTGATCATGGTCACCGACCGTGGGCTTGCCGGCCTCGCCTTCAGCGATGCCGGCGGCGAGCGCGCGGCCTTTGCCGACATGTCCGCCCGCTGGCCGAACGCAACCTATGTCGAGGACATGGCCGCGACGGCGCCCTATGCCGCGCGCATCTTCGACCCGGCACTTTGGCGCGCCGACCAGCCGCTGCGCGTCGTCTTGATCGGCACCGACTTTCAGGTCCGCGTCTGGGAGGCTCTGCTGCGCATTCCGATGGGCAAGGCCTGCACCTATTCCTCGATCGCCGCCCGCATCGGCGCACCGAGTGCCAGCCGGGCGGTGGGTGCCGCGGTCGGCGCCAATCCGATGTCTTTCGTGGTGCCGTGCCACCGGGCTCTCGGCAAATCAGGCGCGCTCACCGGCTACCACTGGGGCCTGACCCGCAAACGCGCCATCCTTGGCTGGGAAGCGGGACAGGTTGGTTCTTGATGATACGCCCATAGATTCGGGCGCCAGTGCGCGGGTTATCTCGCGCGGTCTGGCAAGCAGCGGTCTTACGGAGTAGCTTCCCGCGCAATTAGAGCGACGTGCGTCCATTCGGAAAGTACGCTCTAACACTTTCTACGCATCGTGCTTTCCAAAAATCGACTCCGATTTTCGGAAAGCACGATGCGTCAGCAGGGAGGCACCACTTGATAATCGTTATCGGCTCGATCAACCTCGATCTAATCGCCAATGTCGACCGCTTGCCCGCACCCGGCGAGACGGTTCGGGGCTCCGGCTTCACCACCGCACCCGGCGGCAAGGGCGCCAACCAGGCGCTGGCCGCGGCGCGCGCCGGCGCCAAAGTGCGCATGGTCGGCGCGGTCGGCAAGGACAACTTCGCCACTGAAGCGCTGGCGCTGTTGCGGGACGGCAAGATCGACCTGTCCGGTGTCGGCGAGACCTTCGCCTCGACCGGCACGGCATTGATCATGGTCGCCGACGACGGCGAGAACGTGATTGCCGTGGTGCCAGGCGCCAATGATTCGGTCGTGACAGGCGACCTTTCCAAGGCTTTCATGAAAAAGGGCGATGTCGTGCTGTTGCAGCAGGAGATCCCGCTTCAGACTGTCGAAGCAGCACTGGACGTCGCACGGGCGGCAGGCACGGTCACCGTGCTCAACACGGCACCATTCCGTGGCGAGGCGGCCGCCTTTCTCGGCAAGGCCGACTATGTCGTCGCCAATGAAACCGAATTCGACCTCTATGGCGAGGCGCTGTCGCTGAGCGGCCGTGATCGCCCGGCGCGGATGCGCGATTACGCCGGGAAGACCGGCCGCACAATCGCCGTCACGCTCGGCGGTGACGGCGTTCTGGCTGCCACGCCAGCCGATCTTCTGATGGTTCCGGCGCTGAAGATCACCCCTGTCGACACGGTCGGCGCCGGCGACACGTTTTGCGGCTACTTCGCCGCCGGGCTGTCATCCGGCCTGCCGCTCGATCAGGCGCTCGCCCGTGCCGCAGCCGCTGGTTCGCTGGCTTGCCTGAAACCCGGCGCCCAGCCGGCGATCCCGCTGGCGAAGGAAGTCGACGCGGCGCTACAAAATCCGCCAGCTAGGTGAGAGCCATGCGTCCGGCCACAAAACATGCCGTGCCGCCCGCCGGCGATATCTGCCGCCTGTCCGCCGCGGATCTTGCCGACGCGATCAGGCGCCGGCAGTTGTCGGTGCGCGAGGTGATGACGGCATTCCTCGATCGAGTCGAAGCAGTGAACCCGCTGGTCAACGCCATCGTCTCGCTGCGCGAGCGCGGCGACATCCTGCGCGAGGCCGACAGGGCGGACAGCCGTCTGGCGCGAGGAGGAGATGCCGGATCGCTGTTCGGCCTGCCGATTGCGATAAAAGATCTTGCGCTGACAAAAGGCCTCAGGACCACTTTCGGGTCGCCGATCTTCGCCGATTTCGTTCCGCAGGAGGACGACTTCTTCGTCGAGCGCATCCGCAAGGCCGGCGCCATCATCATCGGCAAGACCAACGTTCCCGAATTCGGCCTTGGCTCCAACACCTACAACACCGTGTTCGGTCCGACGCTCAACGCTTTCGATCCGGCCCTGACCGCCGGCGGCTCGAGCGGCGGCGCGGCTGTCGCCCTCGCCCTCGACATGCTTCCTGTCGCCGATGGCAGCGACTTTGGCGGCTCGCTGCGCAATCCGGCCGCCTACAACAATGTCTATGGCTTTCGTCCTTCCCAGGGGCTGGTCCCGGCAGGGCCGGAGCTTGACGTCTTTCACGCGCAGATGGGAGTCGAAGGGCCGATGGGCCGCAACGTGCGCGACATGGCGCTGCTGCTCGACGAGCAGGCTGGCTACGACCCTCGCGCGCCGCTCTCACATCACAAGCACGGCTCGTTCCTCGAAGGGCTTCGAACGCCGACGACCGGCGGCCGCATCGCCTGGTTCGGCGATCTTGGCGGCCATCTGCCGGTTGAACCCGGTATTCTACAGCTTTGCGAGGCCGCGCTCGGCCGATTCGCCGACGTATCCTTTCAGACCGAAACGCTGGTACCGGATTTCGACTTCGAAGCGCTGTGGCAGGCCTTTGTGACGCTGCGCCAGGCGAGCAGCGGTTGTGCGCTCAAGGCGCATTACGACGATCCCCTGAAACGCAGTCTTCTGAAGCCGGAGGCCGTGTGGGAGGTGGAACACGCGCTTCAACTCACGGCGCCGCAGATCCACGCCGCCACGGTGAGGCGCTCGTCCTGGCACAAAACCCTACTATCGCTCTTCGACCGCTTCGACCTCGTCGCATTGCCGACTGCGCAGATCTTCCCCTTCGAGGTCTCCACCCACTGGCCGACGCAAGTGGCCGGGCGTGCCATGGATAGCTATCACCGCTGGATGCAGGTTTCAGCGTTCGCCACGCTGGGCGGCTGCCCTGCCGTCAACGTACCGGCGGGCTTCGATGCCAGAGGCAGGCCGATGGGCATGCAATTGATCGGACGGCCGCGCAGCGACATGGCCGTGCTGAGAGCGGCGGCGGCCTACGAGACGACGCTGCCATGGCAGGCCGGAGCCTAAAATCCAGGTCAGGGCTGCCAGCGACATGTGCTGCCGGCTTGCACCTGCGTTACTGTCATGCATTGATCACGGTCGGCCGCGTCGCAAGCCGCATACTCTCGAGGAAAACCATGTCGCTGGAACTCTACGCTACTTATGTCGTTGCCTGTATCGTCATTGTCCTGGTGCCGGGACCGACGGTCACGCTGATCATCGCTAACAGCATCCGCCATGGCTCCCGCGCCGGCCTCGCCAACGTCGCCGGCACGCAGGCCGGACTGGCCATCATGATTGCCATTGTCGGCATCGGATTGACTTCGCTGATCGCGGGCATGGGCCATTGGTTCGAATGGGTCAGGCTGATCGGTGCTGCCTATCTGATCTGGATGGGTGTGCAGATGTTCCGCTCCAAGGGCAAGCTGAACGCCGACGGATCGGCGAAGACACCGCGCGGCGGCTTCTTCCTGCAAGGCCTGCTGGTGGCGATCAGCAATCCCAAGACGCTGGTGTTCTTCGGCGCCTTCTTTCCGCAGTTCGTCGCCCCTGAAGGTAACTACGCGTTGCAGATCCTCGTCATGGGTCTCACCGCACTGATCTTCGCCGCCGTGTCGGATTCGACCTTCGCGCTGGCCGCCGGCCGCGCCGGACGCCTGCTCTCGGCCGGCCGCATCAAGCTCATGTCCAGAATCAGCGGCAGTTTCCTGATCGGCGGCGGCCTGTGGCTGGCGTTTTCCAAGGCGAAGTAATGGCGGCCCGGGAGCCAGAACGCGAACAGCAATCTCCAACAGGAAGGCCGATTGAACGTCAGCCTTCCTGCCACCACATGAATCGGCAGCAGGGGATTCATGCCGGTGTCTTGGACTTACGCGGATTTGAAAAGGCACGCGCTCGGCGTGATCCTGATCGCATCGTTGTTTGTGGCGTTGCTTGCCTTGGATCCGCACAAGTGGACGAATGACGCCAGCCCGATCCGCTCGGTCGAGCCAATCGATGCCACGGTCAAAAGCGCGCATTGGGGCAAAGGCCAGAGTGTCTATATGCTGTTCCTCGAGGACGGTTCATCTGTCTTCATCGACGACGATCGGCCGCATCTTATCGGTGCGCGTGTCGCCATAGAGCGCGTCACGCGCGACAACGGCTTGGTCTTCTACCGGTTTCCGGAGTGAACCGTATGGCAAGAGCGCGGCTGGCCCTCACCTTGCTAATACTGCGGGAAAATCTCCGGGGCATCGTCATCACCAGCCTTGTGGTCGGTGTCTGCATTCTGGCAATCGGCGCACTGATTGCAAGGCGGAGCAGCCCAATCATCGATGTGGAGTCGACGACTGGCACTGTGGTCAACGTTCTCAATGTTCCTCCGAGCCCCGAAGCGTGGATCGGAAGAGGATTCCGTTATCAGTACGGAATCCGTCTCAAAGAAAATGACCTCCTGGTATTCGTATATGGTGACGCAGCAATGCCGCGAGCGATCGGATCAGAAGTTGCGATCGAGCGGCGGTACCGTCGCAATGGCACCGAAACGTACCAATTGCTCGATGAGTGAGTGAGCGGCTCTAAAGCCGCCCCAGCCTTTCCAGCAGCAGCGCGAAAAACGCATCGTGGTCGATGTCGCGCATCACCATGGCGTTGTTCGGTCGCTTGGTCACGCCCCACCAGTCGATCACGGTCATGCCCATGGTGAGCTCCGAGGCGGTTTCCACGGTAACGTTGCAGTTGCGGCCCCTGAACAGCTCCGGCTTCAACAGGTAGGCGATGACGCAAGGGTCGTGCAGCGGTCCGCCATCGGTGCCGTATTTCTCTTCGTCGAAGCGCTCGAAGAATTCCAGCATCTCCGTCGTAGCCGTGCCGACTCTGGTGCCGAGCTTGCGGAAGGCCTGGGTGCGCTTGGCCGTGGTCAGCGCCTTGTGGGTGACGTCGAGCGGCATCATGACGATTGGGATGCCGGATTTGAACACGACATCGGCGGCATGCGGGTCGACATAAATGTTGAATTCGGCGGTCGGGGTGACATTGCCGCCTTCGAAGAAGCCGCCGCCCATCAGTACGATTTCCTTGATGCGCGGCGCGATCTTCGGCTCGCGGATCAGCGCCAGCGCTATGTTGGTGAGCGGCCCGAGCGCGCAGAGCGTGATCGTGCCGCTCTCTTCCTTCATCAGTGTCTCGACAATGAAATCGACGGCATACTGGTCCTGCAGCTTCATTGTCGGTTCGGGCAATTGCGGTCCATTGAGACCGGTCTCGCCATGCACCTCCTCGGCGGTGACCAGTTCACGCGCCAAAGGGCGGATGGCGCCGGCATAGACTTTGATGTCTGGCCTGCCAGCCAGTTCGCAGATCTTGCGTGCGTTCTTTTCGGTGAGCCTCAGCGGCACGTTGCCGGCAACGGCGGTCATTCCGACGATCTCCAACTCGGCGCTGCCGAGTGCCAGCAAAATGGCGACGGCATCATCCTGGCCGGGGTCCGTGTCGATGATGATCTTGCGGGATTCGGGCATTTCAATTCCTTGTTTGGGGAGTCTTTTTGGGCGGGGCTTTTGACGGCTTGAACTTGACCGCGGGGCGGACCATATCAAGGCCATCGGGAAAAATGCCATCTGGGTTTTTCCACTTTATGTCGCTCTTGAGAGGACAGTGTAACATGAGCCGAATGACGCCTTTTTCTAGCCCGCTGCTCCTGGGTTTCGACGCCATGGAAAAGACGCTGGAACGTCTGGCGAAGTCGGGTGACAGCTACCCTCCCTACAACATCGAGCGCCTCAGCGGTGCAGACGGGAAGGCCGAAAGGCTGCGTATCACGCTCGCTGTCGCCGGTTTCGCCGAAAACGATCTCGATGTGACCACGGAGGAGAACCAGTTGGTCGTGCGCGGCCGTCAGAACGATGACACCGAGCGCGAATTCCTTCATCGCGGCATTGCCGCACGCCAGTTCCAGCGCTGTTTCGTGCTGGCCGACGGCATGCGGGTGATCGCGGCGGAGCTGAAGAACGGCCTTTTGGCGATCGATCTCGATCGGCCCGAATCCGAACGGATGGTACGGAAAATAAATATATCGGTGAAAGACTGATCCTTACCACTGCATCGGCCGGAAAATCGGAACCGATTTTCCGAAAGCATGATGCAGCAAATTGAAGTGTTAGCGCGTCCTTTGTGTGTCCAATTGGACACACGGCGCTCAAATGGCTCTCATGCGAGGCGGCCTTGAGCGGCGTCCTCGCGCCAAGGAGGCTTGAAATGACCAGAACTGACGAAAACCTCATCATGACCAGCGGCGAATTCGCCCATCTCGGCGAAGGCTCGGTCGCCTATCTCAGGAAAGTGTCGAGCGACGATCTGCGCGGCCGTTTCCCGGGCCTCGGCGAAATCGCGCCCGGCCTGGAACTGTGGGCCCTGTTTGCCGCCAATGGCCAGCCGATCCTGCTTTCAGACGCTCGTGACAGAGCGCTGGCTGGCGCCCTGGAAAACGACCTGACCCCTGTCCCCATCCACTAACAATACGGCGCAGCGATCTGATTGGAAACGGACAGGGCCGCTCACGGCGGCCCTTCAACGGATCTGATCAAAAAAGCTCAGGCTGCATGCGAGGCCTGCGTGTCCGACAAAAGCGCGTGGATCGCTGCGGCGTCGCGGGTGCCCCTTATCTTGGCCACCGTGTCGGCGTCGCGCAGCACCCGCGCGATGCGCGACAGCGCCTTGAGGTGGTCGGCGCCGGCGCCTTCAGGCGCCAAAAGCAGGAACACCAGATCGACCGGCTGGTCGTCCAGCGCCTCGAAATCGACCGGCGTCTCCAGCCGGGCGAAAACCCCGGCGATCCGCTTCACCCCCGCCAGCTTGCCATGCGGAATGGCAATGCCGTTGCCGACACCGGTCGAGCCCAGCCGTTCACGCTGCAGGATGGTGTCGAACACCTCCCGTTCCGGAATGCCGGCAATCGCCGCAGCCCTTTCGGACAGCATTTGCAGCAATTGCTTCTTGGAGTTCGCCTTCAACGCCGGCAAGATTGCCGGAACGTTGATGAGATCGCTCAGATCCATACTTGAAATCCCTCGTTCGCCTACCGTCGCCAGCCCTCACTCTCGCGTGCGGCTTGGTGCTTTATCCCAGTGCGGCCTTGGCCGTCATCCCTGCGCGACCTTGGTCGTAGACGGGTCGATCCAGCCGATATTTCCGTCCGGCCGGCGATAGACGATATTGAGATGCTCGGTTCCGGCATTGCGGAAGACGAGAACCGGGCTGTCCTTGGTGTCGAGCTCGATCACGGCTGACGCCACCGACATGGTCCGCAGCGTCATGGTTGATTCGGCGACGATGGCTGGCGCGAAATTCTCCGGTATTTCCTCGTCGTCGTCGGCAAGCGGCGCCATCACCGTATAGGCGATGTCGGTGAGCTCGCCGTTGGCATTGCCTGAATTATGTGACTTCAGCCGACGCTTGTAGCGCCGAAGGCGGGTTTCGAGGCGATCCGCCGCCGCCTCGAAAGCGAGCGTCGGGTCCTGGGCTTCACCAGTCGCCTGCAGCGAAGCGCCGGAATCCAGCCGGATCATGCAATCGGCCGTGTAGCGCGACCCCGATTTGACGACTACAATTTGCCCTGAAAAGCCCCGATCGAAATATTTCCCGATCACTTCTCCGACACGGTCGTTGATGCGCGTACGGAACGCATCGCCGATGTCCATGTGTTTTCCTGATATGCGCAGTGTCATCTGAAAACTGACCTTCCTTGCTCAGGCTTCAAACTGTCCCGAGTTTATACCCGTGGTCTGTGCGCACAAGCTTTGCGGCGTCACTTGCGCCGAATTTAAATCCGAACTTTCCGGTTGATCACAAGCCGCCTTCTTGACCGCCCCGTGGCCAACGTCGTGACGGACCATCCGCATGCGGGCAGTAGCCCGTCCCATGCGGGCGGGCTTCTAGCCACTTCATTGCGGCTTGTCAATGAAGCGCGAAAGTTGTGGAAATTCCGTCGGAGATCAACGTCCGGCGCTGGCCAAAGCGCGTTTTTCACGCCGCCGCTGCACCGACGAGGGAATATTCATGCCCTCCCGATACTTGGCGACCGTGCGCCTGGCGATATCGACGCCACTTTCACGCAACATATCCACAATCGCGTCGTCGGAAAGCACGTCGGCAGGTTTCTCCTCATCGATCAACTGCTTGATGCGGTCGCGCACCGCTTCAGACGAATGCGCATCGCCGCCACCCGACGAAGCGATCGACGCGGTGAAGAAATACCGCAGTTCGAACACGCCGCGCGGCGTCAGCATGTATTTGTTGGCGGTGACCCGGCTGACGGTCGATTCGTGCATGCCGATGGCGTCGGCCACCGTGCGCAGGTTGAGCGGCTTCAGGTGACGCACGCCATGGATGAGGAAGGCGTCCTGCTGGCGCACGATTTCTGAGGCAACCTTAAGAATGGTCTTTGCCCGCTGGTCGAGGCTGCGCGTCAGCCAGTTGGCGTTTTGCAGGCATTCCGCCAGGAAATCCTTTTCCGTCTGGTTTTTCGCATGCGGTGAAACCTGGGCGAAATAGATATGGTCGACCAGCACGCGCGGCAGCGTTTCGGGGTTGAGTTCGATCACCCAGCTTCCGTCATTAGCCGCCCGCACTTCGACATCGGCGATGATCGCGTCGCTGGCGCCCGCCGAAAACGCCATGCCCGGGCGCGGATCGAGCGCACGTATCTCGGCCAGCATGTCGAGCAGATCCTCCTCGTCGACCCCACAAATCCGTTTCAGGGTCTGGAAATCGCGCCGCGCCAAGAGTTCGAGATTGGCGATCAAAGCCTTCATCGCCGGATCGAGCCGGTCGCGGACGGCAAGCTGCAGCGACAGGCATTCGGCGAGGTCGCGGGCAAAGATGCCGGCGGGCTCAAATGTCTGGCAGACCGCGAGCGCATTCGCCACCGCCGCTCGGTCGGTGCCGAGACGGGCGGCAATCTCGGCCATGTCGGCGCGCATATAGCCGGCCTCGTCGAGGCCATCGGCCAGTTCGCTGGCGACCAGGCGTGCTGCCGGGTCGGCGAAGGCAAGCGCGACCTGTTCGCCGACGTGCTCGCGCAGCGTGATGGCGGCGGCCGCCATGTCTCCGACGTCGAAGCCGTCGGAAGAGGACGCGGAACCGTTGCCGGATGCCGACTTCCATTGAGCCGTCAGGTCGAGACCGAGCCGCTCGCTGATGCCGGGGTCGTCGGGAAATAGGTTTTCAAGCGAAGTATCGAGCTTTTCCGAGATCGCCTCGGCGCTCCACGCCGTTTCCTTCTCGAACCAATCGCCGTCGGTGGCCGTTTCCGGCGCGGCATCGATCTTCTGCGCCTGGTCGCTGACGGAATCGTCCTGCGGCTCGGCGCGCTCGAGCAGAGGATTGCGCTCGATCTCGTCGTCAATGAAGCGTTCCAGCTCGATGTGGGTGAACTGCAGCAGCCGTATCGACTGCATGAGTTGCGGCGTCATCACCAGCGACTGGGATTGTCGTAGCTGTAGTTTTGCCGCCAACGCCATGGTTCGGTTTCAAACGCCCTGTCTACGCATCCGGACTGCCGGAAGGAGTCGGGCATAGAAACTGGCCCGGCTTTTGCTTGTCAAGGCGACGGTGATCAAAACTCGCCTGTCGGTGCTTTATTTGGAAGAGAAATCGGAGAAAAAAGGCTGGTCTCGCGCCACAAATCGCGTTTCGAGGAGAATTTTCCCGCTTAGAGTGTAAATCCCTCACCGAGATAAAGCCGCCGCACATCCGGGTTTGCGACCACTTCGTCGGCCCGGCCATGGGTCAGCACCTGCCCGGCATGGATGATGTAGGCGCGGTCGATCAGGCCGAGCGTCTCGCGGACATTGTGATCGGTGATGAGCACGCCGATGCCACGCGCCGTCAGATGACGCACGAGTTGCTGGATATCGGCGACGGCGATCGGATCTATGCCAGCGAAAGGCTCGTCGAGCAGCATGTATGCGGGGCGGGTCGCCAGTGCGCGCGCGATTTCAAGGCGCCGCCGCTCGCCGCCGGAAAGCGACAGCGACGGGGCTTTGCGCAGATGGCTGATGTGAAACTCATCGAGCAGTTCGTCGAGACTGTGTTCGCGCTTTTTGCGGTTCTTTTCGACCACTTCGAGCACGGCACGGATGTTTTGCTCGACGCTCAAGCCGCGAAAGATCGACGCTTCCTGCGGAAGGTAGCCGATGCCGAGGCGGGCGCGGCGGTACATCGGCATCGAGGTGACATCGAAGCCGTCGATTTCGATTGTGCCTTCGTCGACCGGCACAAGGCCGGTGACCATGTAGAAGCAGGTCGTCTTGCCGGCGCCGTTGGGACCGAGCAGTCCGACCGCCTCACCGGCGCGCACGCCGATCGTCACGCCGCTGACAACTTTGCGGCCCTTGTAGCTCTTGGTCAGGCCCTTGGCGATCAAGGTTCCTTTGAACTTTACCTGGTCGACGCTGACCGTGGCCGGTGCCGCAAGTTTGCTGGCGACGCGTGATGGAAGACGCGCCATCAGCGATGCTACGTCGACCATCAGGGGTTCGCCGCTCCCGACTTCGCCGGCGGCGTGATCGACATCATGACGCGGCCCCCGCAGGCGTCGACCTGAGCCAGGCCGCTCTTCATCTGCACGGTCAGCTTACAGCCGACCAGTACATTGTCACCTTGCGAAAGCACGACCTTGCTGCCTGAAAGCACCAGCACTTCCGTCTTCATGTCGAAGGTGCCGCTGTCGCCGGTGGCGACCTGGTCGTCCGATTTGATATAGACCTTGTTGGCGACCTCCAGGCGGTCGATGTTGGCCGAGCCGGTCATCGCGGCACCTGCGGCCTGCGCATCCTTGGCGTCAGCGTCGGCGTCCTTGACGTAATAGACCGTCATCTTGCCGGCCTTGAGCAAGGTCGGACCCTGGACGACGCTTACATTGCCTGTGAACACGGCGACGCTATCCGCCTGGCGGACCTCGAGCTTATCGCTTTCGATCTGGATGGGCTTGTCGCCGGACAGTTTGAGGCCCGACAGCTGGCTGGTGGCCTTGGACTGCGCCAGAGCCGGCGCCGTCCCCAACCCCAGGACCAGCCCCAAAGCCAACGCAAGGGCCGGCAACGCCGAAGCTGCGGCCACGAGCCGTGTCGAACTACTGAACCGCATTGGATTCTCCGCTCATTGCCTCTGCCGCCTTCAAGCTGGCGGGATCGATGTTGACACGCACTCTGTTCTCGAAAACCACGATCTTGCCGTTGTCTTGGATCGACATCGACTCTGCGGTGATCCGCGACCCGCCGCGGCTGACGTCGACGGGATCGTTCGTCTTCATAGTGCCTTTGCCCATATCGAGAAAGACTGATTTGAACTTTGCCGCCAAGCCATCGGTGGTGGTTATGGTGACATCGCTGGTCAGGCTCATCGTGTTGCCATCGCGATTATAGGTGCCGTGCGAGGCATTGATGGCCGCCACATTGTCGGTCGATATCGGCAGCTTGGCGTCGATGCCCTCCAAGTTGATGATTCCTTGCTTGGTCACGTCCTGTATGGCGCGCAAAGCCGTCATGGAATAGGGCAGTTTCTGCTTGGTGAACCCGTTGAGCTTGGGATTGGCCATCACCAGCTTGCCATTGGCGAAGGCGCTTCCGTCGGCCTGGACCTGAATTGAGCCAGGCGCCGCGAGATAGGAATAGACCGGGAAGGCGACCGCGATCGCGGCAGCGGCCAGCGGCACCGCCAGCTTCAATATCCGCACGCGGCGCGAATGGCGCTGGGCAATGCCGAAGGCGTCGACCCGCGCCGGGCCTACGTCCGGGGAAGCCAACTCCGTCTCGGTGTTGGTCGGTTCAATCGGTCGCGCTAACATAACTGCTTTCTTTTAAACCCCTGCCGCCAAGCACCCCTATAGGTGGGATGCCGGCGCCCTCAAGCAAGCACAAGCGGAGGAAAACCGCAAAAGTGTGACGGCTGCTGTTGCACAAACGAAAATGAAACCGGCACAACTTGCATGTCATACCAGATACAGGCGGGCAGCGTTAGGGGCCTGTGGATTGGTCTTAACATCTCTTGAAACGCCGGTTCGCGGACGTCGAGACCTGTCTTTGGCGCAAGCTCGTCAGGAATCGGTAGCCGGGCGCGGATGGTTGCTTTAAAAGCATCTGCTTCCACCGACTATGAGGCTGACCATGGCACTGAGAGCCGACGACCTGATCGACCGCCGCCGCTTGCGCCGCAAGCTGACATTCTGGCGCGTTGCAGCGCTTGTTGTCGCAGCAGCCGGGCTGATTGCCTTTTCGAGCTGGATTTACGGTGACGACTTCACCGGCACGGCGGTCGACCATATCGCCAAGGTCAAGATCGAGGGCACCATTACCGAAGACGAAGACCTGATCAAACAACTGGAGACCATCCGTCAATCCTCGAGGGTGAAAGCGGTGATCCTGTCGATCGATTCACCGGGCGGCACCACCGTCGGGGGCGAATCGATCTACGAGGCAGTGCGCAAGCTGGCCGCCGAGAAGCCGGTGGTGGCCGAGGTCGGCACGCTGGCCGCATCGGCGGGCTATATGATCGCCACCGCGGCCGATCATATTGTCGCGCGCAAATCGTCGATCGTCGGCTCGATAGGCGTGCTGATCCAGTATCCGGACGTCAGCGGCCTTATGGACAAGCTCGGCATCAAGCTCGAGGAAGTGAAATCCTCGCCGCTGAAAGCCTCGCCATCGCCTTTCAAGCCGACCAGTGACGACGAGCGCACCATGGTCCGCAAGCTCATCCTGGACAGCTACGACTGGTTCGTCGGCGTCGTCGCCGAGCGCCGCAACATGACCAAGCCGGAGGCGCTGGCCCTGGCCGACGGGTCGATCTTCACCGGCCGGCAGGCTGTGGCCAACAAATTGATCGACGCGGTCGGCGGCGAGACCGAAGCGATCGATTGGCTCGCGACCAAGGGCGTCGACGCCAAGCTCAAGGTGGTGGAGTGGAAGGACGCGGAAAGCAGCGGCTTCCTGTTCTCGAAAGCGATGGCGCGAACCATCGGCAGTGCGCTCGGCCTGCCCGACTATGGCGGCGAGATCATTCACGAACTTGGTGCCGACCGCTTGTTTCTTGACGGTCTCGTTTCCGTCTGGCACCCTTGAGACGAGGGAAAAAAGCAAATAAAATCATCCTCATAATTTTGACTGCTGTGTTTTCACGGGGAGCCTTCTCATGATCAAATCCGAACTTGTGCAGATCATCGCCACACGCAACCCGCACCTTTTTCTGCGCGACGTCGAAAACATCGTCGGCGCGATTTTCGACGAGATCACCGACGCGCTTGCCGAAGGCAACCGGGTCGAGCTGCGCGGTTTCGGTGCTTTCTCGGTGAAAAACCGCCCCGCCCGCACTGGCCGCAACCCGCGCACCGGCGAATCCGTCGAGGTCGAGGAGAAATGGGTGCCGTTCTTCAAGACCGGCAAGGAATTGCGTGAAAGGCTGAACGGCAGCAAATAGGCGCCGCGCGAGCTCGTGCAGCATGCCGGCCTTTCAGTAGGCCTGCGGTAGAGCCCGCCTTCGACAGGAAATTCCATGTTCAATCGCCTCATGCTCATCGTGGTCTTCGTACCGCTGGCCGTCATTCTGATCGCGCTGGCGGTCGCCAATCGCGATCCGGTTGCCTTCACCCTGGATCCGTTCAACCCCGGCAATCCGGCGCTAACGATGACGCTGCCGCTTTTCATCTTCCTGTTC
>NZ_RZSW01000380.1:0-6253 GCF_003997375.1 Mesorhizobium sp. M5C.F.Ca.IN.020.29.1.1
TATCGTGACGGCAGCTCCGGCGTTCGGACGCGCGGTAGCATTCGACCTCCACGAACGATGCTGCAGCAAACACGTCGTCCCTTTGCGGAACTCTTCAGCAATCAGAGAGTTGCGCACCAAAGATGGTCGTTATGGCAACTCACGACAAAGACCGTGCCTTCCGAGAGTTGATCAGTGGCTCATGTTCCGGCTGCGCGTGCCACGTTGCCTGGCGCCGATCACGCATGTCGAAAACTTGGCCACAGACCGGAGAGGGGTTGAAATGATCAGCCTCGCATTTGCCCTGCCGCTTGCCGATTACGGGCGGCAGGTCAATATCCGAGAGTGCCACTGCCGGACTTCGTCTTCGAAGCGCCGCAATGACCTCCGTTAGCACCGCACGGCTGGCCTCATGCCGCCGGATCAGCTCGCGCACTTGGTCGGACCGGACGCCGTTTTCCTTGGCGAAGCGGTGAATTTCTAGATCATTCCCAGGCGACAGTTGACCACGGTCTCGATCGGGCATCCTCGTCATAGTCGGACAGCACTCGTTCATGACTGCATTCTCTTGGCCTCACGCTCCAACGTGGCCCGTTCCTCCTGTTGGCCAAGCGAAACCGCGGAATTGGCCAGAAGGTTCCCGTAATTCGGGTTGCTTTAAAGAAACATTCGGCCTCGCTCTGCGTTCGGCTCTATGGAGCTGCCCTATGAGCGAGGATGATAGTAAGGGAAGGCCGGATAGCGGGTCTGCCGTCGAGACTTTGGCCCGGCAATTGGCCAGGCAAACAGGCATCTCGGAGTCTGATGCTCGGGTGCTGATCGAACTGATCGGCACCAATTGGAATTCATTGTTGCGTGAGGCCCGGCTGTTGAAATCGCGGCGTTGACACTAGGTGCCGAACGGACACGCTTGTGGCCGGCGTCCCTTGGGGGCGTTGGGGTAAATTGCCTGGTAGAGACACCGGCCGAGCGGATTGGGGTCCGCCGCAAGAGACAATTTCAGCAAGAGCTTCCATTCGGCAACCAGGATCGCGGAGCACGCTAAACAATTCGTTGATCAACGGCTTGCGATTAGCCTTGCACTGCCCAATTTTCGCGGCAGGGGCCATGCTTACCGAGACTGACGCACCCTAGGCGCGGGCTCGTGCGATACTGTTTCGACATCTACCGTGACTAGGCCGGCTCCTTCGATCCGGACCGTCACCTTGCCGTTCTCGTCATCGACCCGAGTGACAAAGCCGGTGATCTCGACCTTCTGGCCGGACCTTGTTCCCTTCGGTGTGTCGATCGAAAAGGGAAAGTTGTAAGAGGGTATGCTCACGCTCGACATGCCGTTGTCCAGCACCTTCAGGATTGTCCCGGTGAGCGTGACTTCGTCGCCGATCTTTACCGCCATGGCCTAGGGCTCCATTTCCAGCCGATCGTGCACGTCGGATAGTTTCGTCATGCTACTAAACATTCAATTTTGCTAAAATGTTCCGGAACCGATTGCCCGCCCTGCGGCTTGACTCGCGGTTCGGGGAGTCACAAGTGCATGAGTAGCGCCGCAGACCGGCTATCATTCATTGAGTTTCAATCGCCAACGTTGGTCGCGAAAGCTCCCGCGGGCAGCGACTGGCTTCACGAGGTCAAATACGATGGCTACCGCACGCAGCTAATTGTCGATGGCCGCACAGCACGAGCTTTCACGCGCCGCGGCTACGACTGGTCGCATCGATACAAAGGAATTGTCCAGGCAGCGGCGAACCTACCGGTTAAAGCAGCAATCATCGACGGGGAGGCTGTCGTCCTGGGCGAGACCGGGTTGCCGGACTACCAAGCCCTCGAGCGGGAATTGGGCAATCCAAACTCGCCGAAGGTCATCTTCTATGCGTTCGACCTGCTGCACCTCAACGGTCGGGATATCCGGCAACAGCCGCTGGTGAAACGCAAGGCGGCGCTAGAAAAGCTGGTGTCAAGCGAAGTGAGGATTGACCCCCTGGGCGAACTGAAGATTTGACCCCCTCATTGTTTTGCGGTTTCGTTGGTGCCGAGCGTCGTTCCGGCCTTCTGCAATAGGCCGGAACGACGCTTTTCGCGAAGCCGGTAGCTGTCGCCACGGATCGTTATCACTGTCGAATGATGAAGCAGGCGATCAAGGATCGCCGTTGCCACCACGGGATCGCCAAACACGCTGCCCCATTCGCCCACCGAGCGGTTGGAGGTGATCAGGATCGATCCCCGCTCATAACGCTGCGACACCAGCTGGAAGAACAGATGTGCGGCATTGGCTTCGAACGGGAGATAGCCGAGCTCGTCGATGATCAGCAGTTTCGGCCGCGACAGGGTCGTCAGTTGCTTTTCGAGTGAACCGTCGTCATGGGCCTTGGCCAGCATCGCCACGAGCGTGGCCGCCGTGACGAACTGGACGCTATGGTTCTGCCGGATCGCCTCGCGCCCGAGAGCCACCGCCAGATGTGTTTTGCCCGTACCCGGAGGTCCAAGGAACAGGACCGTGTCGCCATGGGCAATCCAGCGGCAGGTCGCCAGCTCCCGGATTTGGCGCTGATCCAGCGACGGCTGCGCGTCGAAGTCGAAGCCATCGAGTTCGCGCACAAACGGGAACTGCGCGATCTTGCCTGCCATAGAGATGCGCCGCTCGTCGCGCCGCGCGATCTCGCGGGTCACCAGGAAGGCCAAAGCCTCGCGCAAGGTCATTTGCGAACGCGCCGCTTCGTCCAGCAGCGTATCGAGCTGGTCCCGGATCGCGGTCAGCTTCAGCCGGTCGAGCTGAGCCACCAGCATCTCGTGATCGACCGTCGTCATCACCAGCTGCCTCCCACCAGTGCCTCATATTCGGCCAGCGGCCGCAACAGAGCGGAAGGCGCAACGATATCCACCGGCGCCGATCGCACCGGCGCAGCAGCGCCGACCACGCCGGCAAGATGCGCGCGCTCGACAATCCGTTGGCGACGTCCGCGGCACAACGCATGATCCGCCACCACCTCGCCCGCATGACGCACGATAACGCGGCCGCCCAGCACCACGACCTGGACGCTCTCCCCGATCAGCCGCCAGGGAACCGAGTAACTGTTCGTGTCCAGGTCGATTGCGCAGTCTGCCTGGACCTTGCGCACGAGATCCCGCAGTTGCCCGAACGGCGCCCGTCCGCCCAGAGGGCGAAGCGCCATGGCTTCTTCGGCAAAGCGCTCCGCAGGAGCCACCCCGGTCGTGCCATGCACACGCTGATCGGCAATCTCGCGCGTCCACCGGTCCAGATGCGCCTCGAACGCCGCCCAGTTCTCGAACCGGCGGCCGGCAATCGCATTGTGCTTGACGTAGCCGACCCCGCGTTCGTCCTTTCCCTTCGTACGCGCCCGGTAGGGCGCACAAGCCCGTGGCGTAAATCCCCAGTAGCGGGCAAAGGCGTGCAGCCGCACATTGAAGCGCACCTCCCGCGTCGCCGCATCGTGATGTTCGACCAGCGCCTTCGGATTATCGAACAGCACTTCCGTTGGAACCCCGCCGAAGCGAAGGAAGGCTCCTTCCATCCCCTCCAACCAGTCCGCCTGGCGCTCCCGAAGCGAGGGACGGATATGCAGCCGACGCGAGTAACCCAGCGTTGCCACAAACAGGTGCACCCGAACACGCTCGCCGCCGATCCACGCCCGCGTGTCGCCAAAGTCGATCTGCATCTGATGTCCCGGCGCCGTCTCAAACCGAACCGTTGCGCGCTTCTGCACCCTCAACTCCCGACGCCAACCCTGCACCCGAAGCTCCACCGACCGAAGCCCTATGACGATCCCATGTTCGCTCTCCAGTTCCTGGCGCACCACATCGGCGTTGCCACCATGGCGGAAGAAGCGCTCCCGCAGCCAATCGTCTAGCCCGTCAAACGCGCTCCGCCGCACAGGCTTGCGAAACGGAACAGTCCCGCCTTCGCGCAGATACCGACGCACCGTGTTGCGCGCGCACCCGAATTCCTTCGCCAGCCGCTTCGCTCCCCAGCCAAGCTCATGCAGCCGCAGCATCGCTGCCACCTCTTCAGGCTGAAGCATCTCCTCTCCCTGCATCGTTCTCGACAATGCAGGAATCGCCGAAATCCCAATCGTCATCCATGCCTCCTCTCATAACCGAGGGGGTCAGTTCTTCATTTCGTCAGGGGGTCAGTTTCTCAATTCGCCCGACAGCTGGTGAAGGACAGGGCGCCGACACTGACCTATGCCGAGCATCTGGAGGTGAGCGGCAGCGACGTGTTTGAACATGCATGCCGGATGGGCTTGGAGGGGATCGTATCCAAGCGAGCGGATGCCCCCTATCGCTCAGGTGTGCAGACGAGTTGGCTCAAGGTGAAATGCATCAAGAGCGACACCTTCCCCATTGTTGCTTTCGTCGAGAAGCTCGGCGCCCATCCACGCCGCATTGCGTCCCTTTACATAGGCCGCTGGAAGGCGATCGCCTGCTCTACGCTGGCAAGGCCCAAAGCGGCTACAGCTTGACGACAGCGCGGCATGTTAGAGAGCGGCTTGATCCACTGATCATCGGCAAGTCGCCTTTATCAGAGCCCATCGTGAAGCCGAAGGCGACCTGGATCAGACCAGAGGTCCTGGCCGAGGTGCAATTCAGCGGCGTCACCGATCGTGGCATCCTGCGCGAGGCAGTGTTCAAGGGCCTGCGCGAGGACCTCGTGCAGATCCCGGCGAAGTCGCCCGCTCCTTCAAAGAGACGAGAGGCAGTCGGGCAACATGGGGTTCCTCGCGAGAACATTCTGCAATTGCTTCCGGATGCGGTTTCGCCCTCCAAGGAAGAGCTTGTGCGCTACTGGGAGCGGGTTGCTGATCAAGCGCTGATCCATCTCCGCCGGCGACCGCTGAAGCTGGTCCGCCATGCTTTTGGGGCGACCTTCTACCACAAAGGCAAGCTGCCCGAGATTCCCGCGGCGGTACATCAGTTGCGCGTCCAGAAACGCGAGGGGGGCGAAGGCGTTCGCGTGTGGGTGGACGACCTTGCCGGTTTGCTCGGGCTGGTCGAGATGAATGCCGTAGAGGTGCATCCCTGGAACGCCACCGTTGACGATATCGAGCATGCTGATCGCGTCGTGCTGGACCTCGATCCGGGGGAGGGCATCGAGTGGGCGGAAGTGATCGAGACCGCGTTGGCGCTCCGCGACATCATGGAAGCGGCAGGTCTGGAGAGTTGGCCGAAGGTGACGGGCGGCAAGGGCATTCACTTAATGGGACCGCTTGAGACAAAGATGACCCACGACAGCGCCCGGCAATTGGCCAAGTCGCTCGCCCAGTGCCTTGTTGAGGCACGCCCCGGTCGTTATCTACTCTCTGCCGCTCCGGCAGCCCGAAGGGGTCGCATCTTTCTTGACTACCTTCGCAACGGACGTGGCAACACCGCGGTGGGAGCCTTCTCCCCACGAGCCCGACCGGGCTTCCCAATCGCCCATCCTGTAACGTGGAGCCAAGTTGAGCGGGGTATTCGGCCCGACGGTTTCACCATCGACCATCCGTTCCGAGCGGCTGCCCGAAGGGCGGCGTAGCCGCTCGCATTCGAAGCTTTTATGCTGCTTACCGGCGCCGAAGGGAATGAAGCGGCCGGCGACGCAATGGGTCAAACCGGGGATCAAAGCCCGCGTGAAGCATCCCAGGGGCGAGGAAGACCTTCGGCACGCCTCGCTGCAGGATTTTTGGGATGAAGACTAGAACGCCGTTTGTGTCTCGAAGACGCGACACGCAAAGTTCACCGGCCCGGCCAAGCGCCGACTATTTGACAAGCGCGCAAATGGCGTATGCTGTCAGCGTCCAAGCTGTTGGGGGCGTAGCGGCTACATGCGCTTGTGCTACCCACCCTGGAGCTGGGGAAGTAACCGGCAAGCTCCTAGAAATCAGAGCATTTGAATTTGACGCGCTGGCACCGCCACCTATGACGACTTTTGGCTTGGGACACCAAGCCTGTGCGGATTTGTCTGGGCTAGTATCATTCGCACTTGCATACTGGGTGATTTCCCAACCGCTGACGCCGTCCTTCCCCGATGGACCCGCAGCTCCCATTGCACCTTTAGGTCCCTGCTTGCCGGGCAGACCTTGTGGACCGACAGGCCCTTGGGGCCCTGGGGGGCCCGCCGTTGCGCAACCTGCAATCAAGGCGACACATGCTAGAGCGGTAATAACTCTCATGACCACCTCCCCGGTTTCCCGGTGAGTCCCAAAGCCTAGCAGCACGGCGCCCGCCATCGGGAGCGGCCAATGAGGCGGAGGAAGGACCCGCGCTCCTTCGAGCGCGGGTC
>NZ_RZSW01000381.1:0-6244 GCF_003997375.1 Mesorhizobium sp. M5C.F.Ca.IN.020.29.1.1
ATGTGGAGCACCGGATTTTCGGGGAGCTCATGGGGTCATGGAAGCACAATATGCCCTCCGGACGGGTCCCATCGTACGACCTCGAAGCGCTGCCATGAACGCCGGGCTCTCCAGCATTCTCGCCCCCGTCGGTGCCACATCGCCGCCTGACCTGATTAATTTCGCGCTGCGGCGATCGCTGACTCTGCCCCGAGTCAGCTTCGTCGTCCCGACGCTCAATGAGGCCGAGAACCTCCCTTGGCTTCTGCCGCGCATCCCCAACTGGGCGCATGAGATCATTATTGTGGATGGTCATTCGACTGACGATACGGTCGCGGTCGCGCGTCGCCTGCGCGAGGACGTGAAGGTTGTCATGGAGTCCCGGCGGGGCAAGGGCGCTGCACTGCAAGCGGGATTCCTGGCCGCCACAGGCGACATCATCGTCATGCTGGACGCCGATGGCTCCATGGTCCCGGAGGAGGCGATCGTTTTTGTCAGTGCGTTGATGGCCGGCGCGGATCTCGTTAAGGGTTCACGCTTTATCCAGGGCGCCGGCACCGGTGACATGTCGCTGTTCCGGATGTTGGGCAACAGGGGGCTGACCCTGTTCGTGCGGCTGCTATATGGCGGTTGGTTCTCCGATCTATGCTACGGATACATAGCCTTCTGGAGCAAGCACGTCGCCACGCTGAACTGCGATTGCGACGGGTTCGAGATCGAGACCCTCATCAACGTGCGAGCCTTGAAGAACCACCTCAATATCGTCGAGGTGGCAAGTTTCGAGGCTCCGCGCATCAGCGGTGTGAGCCATCTGCGCGCCCTCCCGGACGGCTGGCGCGTCCTCAAAACCATCCTGCGCGAGAGGGTGCACCCACAGCACAGGCGGAGCGCGACAGCCTGTGATGGCGGTGGACAAACCCGATGCGAATCCTGATGGTTGCCGCCCGCTGCTATCCTCTCATAGGCGGCATCGAAACTCACATCCAGGAAGTCGGTGCCCGCTTGGTGGCGCGCGGCCACTCGGTCGACGTGCTCACCACCGATCCCTCGGGGGAGTTGCAGGTTGAGGAGGAGATGCGCGGCATGCGCGTGCGGCGCGTGCCGGCCTGGCCGAGGGAGCTGGACCTCTATGTTGCGCCCGGCATTTATACCGCGATCCGGCGCGGGGCTTGGGATCTGATCCATTTCCAAGGTTACAACACCTTCGTGGCGCCGATCGGGCTGCTCGCGGCCGTCCGAGGGGACCTGCCGTTCATTCTGACCTTCCACAGCGGCGGGCATTCCTCCCGGCTGCGCAACGCCGTGCGCGGCACACAGCACGCGCTGCTCCGGCCGCTGGTGGCCCGGGCCGCACGGATGATAGGCGTCTCCGAATTCGAAGCCGACTTCTTCAGCGTGAGGATGGGCGTGCCGCGGGAACGGTTTGTCGTTATCCCGAACGGCGCCGCGATGCCAGCCGGGAGCCCCGGCATCAAGGTCGATCCACACCTGATCGTCTCGGGCGGCAGGCTGGAGCGCTATAAGGGCCATCACCGGGTGATTGGGGCCTTGCCCGAACTGATCCACAGGGTACCGGACGTGCGACTACACATCGTCGGAACAGGTCCGTACGAGGGAGAGTTGCGGCGCCTCGTCGCGACGCTCGGCCTCGAGAAGCGGGTCACTATCGAAGCTATCCCCGGATCCGAGCGGCAGAAAATGGCAGACCTTCTGGCGGGCGCCGCGCTGTTCGTGCTGTTCAGCGACTACGAAGCCCATCCGGTTGCCGTCATGGAAGCCCTGTCGCTGCGCCGTCCGGTCCTTGTCAGCGACACGTCCGGGCTGCGGGAGCTGGCCGCCAATGGCCTATGCAGGGCGATTCCGCCCGACGCCGGTCCGAAAGAGCTGGCCGCCGCCATGGCCGAGGAGCTGAGGACCCATCGGGAGGTCCCGGATTTGGCGCTGCCGGACTGGGATGCGTGCGCTCAAGCGCTGAACGACGTCTACTGTGAGGTCCTGAGCAGCCGATCCACGGTCCGCTTGCCCTCCGGCGGCGTGACATCGTGGCCTCCTGCGACGAGGGCATGATGCTGATGATGCCGGCTCATTTCACCGCGGAAACCAGGACCAACCCGCTCCAGGCCGGGATAAGGTTCGTCTCGGCCGTTATCGGTCCCGACCTTCGCGGGGGCAGCGCCGATATCCCGCCGCAACGGGCCAACTCCGGATGGATCGCGGTTCTGTGCCTGACGGTCGCTTCGGCTCTGCTCCTGGTCGTGGCCGGGCACGCCGCCGGGCGCCGGGGCTATGACGTGGCGCCGCTGTTCCTCTGGTCCGGTGTCGTCCTCCTTGTCGTCCCGACCAGCCTTCGCATAGCTTGGCCGACAACAGCCAGGGGCGAGCGCGTCTTCCTCCTGTTCCTGCTTGCCGAAGCCCTGTTCTATTACAAGACGGTCTATTCCCCGACGAGCTTCGTCAGCCACGACGAGTTCTTGCACTGGATCGCAGCCGACGATCTTATGACGGCACGGCGGCTATTTCTGTCGAACCCGCTTCTCCCGATCGGGCCAACGTATCCCGCCCTGGAAATCGTTTCGACGGCGATCGTCAATCTGACGGGATTGCCATTGTTTGTGGCGGGGACGCTAATGTTGGCCGTCCTCAAGGGCACGTTCATCGGTGCCCTGTTTCTGTTCTTCGAAAGCATCACCGCATCGCCGCGAATCGCGGCCATCGCCTGTCTGGCCTATATGGGCTGCTCAACCTTCGTCCTGTTCGAGTCGATGTTCTCATACGAGAGCCTCGGCATCGTGCTGTGCGTGCTGATCTTCGCCGTCGAGGCAGCATCCAAGGACCTCGTCGGGCGAGAGCGGCTGAAGGCGCTTGGGCTGATCGCCCTGCTGTTGATGAGCCTTTCGGTCACGCATCACCTCGCGGCCTTCTACGCCGCCATCTACCTCGGAGCGGTGGCATTCCTCGAGGCTTTGCGCCGGGACGCCTCCATGCGGAGCGAAGCGAGGATCGCAGTGGGCTTCACGGGGATGCTGGCAATCGCCCTGCCAATCCTGTGGATGGAGGCGCGGGGCAACCATCTCGCAGGTTATCTCGGACCCATCGTCGAATCTGGCTTCAAAACATTGCTCGGAAAGATCGCGGGCGCCCCAAACTCGGACCAGCTCGGCGCGCCACCGCAGCCCCTCGCCATGCGGCTGACCACGCTGTTCGCAATCCTGCTGTTGGCACTTGGGCTGGCGACAGGATTCTTCCGGTCGCTGGCAACGGCGGCGCCGAGCGACGCGGGGACGGGTTGGCGTCCGCTTCAGGATGTTCTCGGGAGGCGCTGGCGCGACAGCCGCGTCGTTTTTCTCAGCCTGCTGGCCTTCGGCTTCCCGATCTCGGTGGCTTTCCGGCTGACCATCGGCGGATGGGAAATCGGCAACCGCATGGGAACGTTCGTGTTCATCGGCGTCGGGCTGGTCGTCGGGGTGAGCGTCGTCCACTTTTGGGAGGGCCGCACGCTACGCGGGTGGCGCCGCATCGCACCGGCCGTTGCTCTGGCGGTCATCGTCCTAGGCGGCGTTACGAGCGCTGCGCTCGAACCGTTACGTGGACGCTACAGGGTGGCGGCCGACCAGCAATCGATCGAATCCATGGGGATCGAAACGGCGCTGTGGACCAAAGCATGGCTCGGGGCCGGCAACCGCTTCACATCCGACCGCATAAATCGCCTGCTGCTCGCAAGCTACGGGCGGCAGGACGTGAGAGTAAAGATCGTCGAAGGCGTGCCTCCCTCGCGGGTGTTCGAGAACGAGACCTTGGGGCCTGACGAGTTTTGGGCCTTGGTGAGAAGCGATATCGATTTCCTGCTGGTGGACCTGCGCCTGTCCACTGCCCCGCCGGTGCTCGGCTTCTACTTCGAGCCGTGGCAACGGCGGGGAACGCCGCTCTCGGGCGCAGAGCTGCTTAAGTTCAATGACATCAAGGGCGTCACCCGCATCTACGACAACGGCTGGATCGTCATCTATGACGTGAGGGGATTGCATGAGAAATTGTAGCAAGCTGGACCTTCTGGCCGCGTGCCTGTGGGCGGGGGCCGCGGTGGCGGCTGTTGCGGTCAGCGACAGCTTGCTCATCCGTACTGCCCTGGGCGCGCCCATGGTGTTCCTCGTCTCGGGCCATACGGTGCTGAGGGCCATTGGCGTGAGGACCGGCTCCGCGTTGCAACACTTCGTCTACGCGGTCGGCGCAAGCCTCGCCGCCGGCATCGCCGGGGGCTTTGCCCTGAACGCCGCGGGATCGCTTACGCCGCTCGGCTGGGGGCTGTGGTTCTGGGGCGTGACGGCAGCCGCGGCACTGGTGGCCGCCTGCCGCCGCGACACTCCCGATCTGCCAGCCTGGCCGGCTCCGGCGCGGGTCCGGCTCTGGCAGGGGGCCGCGTTCATGCTAGCGCTGCTTGTGGCGACCGGAGCCTATGCGCTGGCCGTCGGGGACGAATCGGCCTACCGGGAATTCAAATACACCGCGTTCTGGTTGTTGCCGTCGGCCAGTGGCGAGTCCGGCCGGATCACCGTCGGCATCAGGAGCGCCGAGACTCAAACTCAGCTGTTGGACCTGGAAATCACCCTCGACGGGCAACCGTTCGCCATCTTCCGATCGCTCACCATCGCGCCGGGCGAGAGCTGGGCGCGGGAGATCCCGGTGCCCGTTTTGGCCACCCCGCAGAAGGCGGATGCCCGGCTCTATCGGCCGGAAGACAACCGACTCTACCGCAGCGTTTCGACGCTGGTGCCGCACATCTGAAACGGGGCCTGACCATGCGCATCCTGCTACTGTCGCAGTTCTATCCTCCGGTGATCGGGGGAGAGGAGCGGCACATCCGCAACCTCGGCGCGGCGTTGGCGCAGCGGGGCCATCACGTCAGCGTCGGCACCTTAATGCATCCCGGATCGCCCGAAACCGAGCTGGACGGCGCGGTCCGCGTGCATCGCCTGCGCGGCACGCTCCAGCGTCTGTCGGGCCTCCACACCGATCCCGAGCGCCGCCACGCGCCACCCTTCCCGGATCCCGAACTGGTGCTAGCCCTGAAGCGGCTGGTCGCCCGGGAGAGGCCGGACGTCGTCCACGCCCATAACTGGATCTACGCGTCCTTCCTGCCGCTCAAAGTTCTGAGTGGGGCACGCCTCGTGGTTACGCTCCACGATTACAGCCTTGTCTGCGCCAAGAAGAATTTCATGCACTTGGGCACCCATCTCTGCAGTGGCCCAGCACCGGCGAAGTGCCTGCCCTGCGCGGCCGGGCATTACGGGGCGGTGAAAGCAGCCGTGACCACGTTTGGCAACTGGGGGTCGAGCTTCGCCGCCCGGCGTGTGGTGGACCGTTTCATCGCGGTGAGCCACGCGGTGGCGCGTCACACCGGACTGACCGAAGGCAGCGCCCCCTACGAGGTCATCCCCAACTTCGTGCCCGACGATGTCGGGGTGCTTGGCCCGGAAAATCCCTGCCTGCGGCAGCTACCCCGGGATGAATTCATCCTGTTCGTCGGTGACATGATGCGCCTCAAGGGCATTGACGTTCTCCTGCAAGCCTATGCCGGCCTGGAGCGGGCGCCGCAGCTGGTCCTGATCGGGCGCCGAGTCGCCGATACGCCAACAGAGTTTCCGCCGAACGTCCGCGTCTTCAGCACATGGCCGCATTCCGCCATCATGCATGCTTGGCGGCGCTCACTGTACGGCGTACTGCCGTCGGTCGGGCCCGAAGCCTGCGCGACGGTCATCATGGAAGCGATGGCGTCCGGCAAGGCGGTCGTTGCAACCGGCGTCGGCGGCATGCCGGATCTAGTCGATCATGGCGAAACTGGGCTTCTCGTGCCGCCCGGTGATGCGCACGCCCTTTCCCACGCAATGCAGACCCTTCTGGAGAACCGCGCCTTGCTCGCCCGCCTGGAGGCGACAAGCCTCGCCAGGGTCGGCCGCCTCAAGGCCGGAGCGGTCGTGACCCGGATCGAGCAGGTCTACCGGGACGTCCTGCGCCCAGCCGCCAGCAGGGCAGCGGTGCCGGCGCAGCAAGGTTCGGGAGAGCCATCTTGCCGGTAGACCTCGTCAGGACGGCCATTATTCGCGCCCGGCGAGAGCTTCGAAAGAGCGCCGCGCTCGTGCTGAATTCCAGCGCTCTGGCGATCGGAACGATTGCAGCGGCCGGTCTCGGGTTTGTCTATTGGTGGCTCGCGGCGCGGCTGTTTCCGCCGGAAGTGATCGGCAAGGCCGCCGCCCTCCTGTCCGTGATGGCG
>NZ_RZSW01000382.1:0-6236 GCF_003997375.1 Mesorhizobium sp. M5C.F.Ca.IN.020.29.1.1
CTCGTCGACGTGGTGAAATTGTCTGTCGCCGGCGAGCGCGACAAGGCGCACGATCTTTTCGACGCCCACCTGCCCTACCTGCGCTATGAGCAGCAACCCGGTGTGGGACTTGCGGTACGCAAATATGTGATGATGAAGCGCGGTGCCATCGCGTCCGACGCCCAGCGCAAGCCGGGCAGTGCGTTGTCGGCGGCGGCCAGACAAGAAGTCGACTATTTGCTTATGCGGCTGGAATGTCGCGTCCGCAAACAAGCCCCGAGATAATGCAACCAGCGGACTATTTGCCGCGCATCACATCAATAGATAGCCGCGTGAGCTTGCGTGAAAAGCGCATTTTTTGCCGAGGATTCCCAATGGCCCGCTTCGCGACACGGTTCGGGTCTTTGAAGCAGCTTGCATTTGATGACGGCTCAACCATGCGCTTAGCGCGCGGCATTCCGCGCCCAACCAGCCGCAGGTTCGCACAGTGTTTCAGCTTGCACAAACAGACTTGGGAAGAGCTGTAGTGAAAAAGAAAATTGCGTAATAAAATAACAGCTTATTGGATAAAGCTGGTGCGGTCGAGAAGACTCGAACTTCCACGGGTTGCCCCACAGCGACCTCAACGCTGCGCGTCTACCAATTCCGCCACGACCGCACGTGGTAGGAGCCGAAACGAACCGGCTCGCGGCGTGTAGCAAATCGTTTCCGGCGAAACAAGGGCGCGTCGCGCAATAATTGCCCGGGATTCGGCATAACGCTCCAAAGGGGTGGAACGCGCTCGGAACTGGACGTTTCAGCCGATTGCCGCCATATGTGAGGCGACACGAGACACGCCATGACAGAACGCAGCCAGATCGCCACGTCGTTCCTGCCCCTGCCCGGTTCGGCACCGGTCGAATGGCGGATCGAACCCGGCCTCACCGCCTATCCGGATGCGCTTGCCGTCATGGAGGCGCGTGCCGAAGCGATCCGAAGCGGTGCCGCCGGCGAGATGGTCTGGCTGGTCGAGCACCCGCCGCTCTACACCGCCGGCACCAGCGCCCGCATCGATGACCTGATCGAGCCGGACCGTTTTCCGGTATTCGCGGCCGGGCGCGGCGGCGAATACACCTATCATGGGCCAGGCCAGCGCGTCGCTTATGTGATGCTCGACCTGAAGCGGCGGCGCGAGGATGTCCGCGCCTTCGTCGCGGCGCTCGAACAATGGATCATCGGCACGCTCGCCACCTTCAACGTGCGCGGCGAACGGCGCGAGGACCGCGTCGGCGTCTGGGTGGTGCGGCCGGATCGCCCGGTCCGACCCGACGGCTCGCCGGCCGAGGACAAGATCGCCGCCATCGGCATCAGGCTGAGGCGCTGGGTGAGCTTTCACGGCATCGCCATCAATGTCGAGCCGGATCTCAGCCACTTTAGCGGCATCGTGCCGTGCGGCGTGCAGGATCACGGCGTCACCAGCCTAGTCGACCTCGGCCTTCCCTTGGCGATGGCCGACCTCGATCTCGCGCTGAAATCCGCCTTCGAGGACATCTTCGGACCCGCGGCACCTTGCTTGTCGAAGCGGCCCGCAAGGCCGGCTGACAAAGCAGCACTGAACCACCGAGCTGCGACGGCTGCCCCCACCCCGTGAAGAACGTCAGCGTTTGAGCCACGTCTTTCAGCGCTGCCTCACATCGCTCCGATCCAGATCGCCACGGAAATGAGAAACGTGCTCATGCACACCAGTGACACGACATCCTGAACAAGACCGGCCATAACACTCTCCTGTTTTCGGTATGTTCGTCTTTTGTTCTAATTTTGTTCAAATGTCAACGGCCGCAATCCGAGCGGCCGCGAAATTCCGGCGCTCAGTTCGGCAAGGTTAAGGAAACGTTGAGAGCCCACCGTGACCGCCTGCCGGAAAATGCGGCTCGCGGTCGGCCCGTTGGCGAATGTGAGGTCCAGGCCTTCTAAACATGACGCCAGGCCGGCGGCAGGCCGAAGGCCGGAAACAATTTCGGGCCGAGCGGCGGCACATAGACCGTCAGAGCCGCAATTCCGCCGTCAGCGGGCTCGATCACATGCAGGGAATGGGCTCGCCACGCAGCGTCATTGTGGCTGCGGGAATAGACACCGACTGCCGGCTGGGCATTGGCACCGGTTGCCATGGTGCGGAAGCCCGCAAAGTTACCCCAGATGGTCTCGAGGAAACCGCGGATCGCCGCGCGTCCTTGATACCATTCCCGCCAGGGCGGCATGCGATAGGTGGCGTCCTCCCGCAGCAGCTCGATCAGGCTGTCGAGATTGGCGGACTGCCAGGCCTGCATGTAACGTTCGAGCAGCAGGCCTTCTTCCCGGCCGGGCTTCGATCGCTGCATGGGACGTCCCTCTGGATATCGCGCCGCGAGGGTTGCGCGGGCCCGCTGCAATGCGCTGTTGATCGAAGCTGTCGATCCACCCAGCAGTCCCGCCGTCTCGACAGCCGACCATCCCAGCACGTCGGAAAGCAGTAGAGCGGCGCGCTGCCTGGGTGGCAGGTCCTGGATCGCGGCGACGAAGGCGAGCTGGACGGCTTCGCGAGTCTCGTAGCGCGTTTCCGGACCCGGCTCACCATCAGTGAGGCCTGGCAGCTCCGCATCCGGGTAAGGCTCCAACCAGGTGACCTCGGCTGCAGGCCCGTCTGTGGCCCGTCCGTGGAAGGCCGGCCGTCCCGGCTGCTGGAGAATGCGACGCGTCCTCGATCTGGCCTTGAGGGCGTTGAGGCAAGAGTTGGTCGCGATCGTGTAGAGCCAACCGCGAATCGAACCCCGCCCGTCGAACTCCGACCTTGCACGCCAGGCGCGCAGAAACGTGTCCTGGACGAGGTCGTCCGCCTCGTGCAGCGAACCCATCATGCGATAGCAATGGAGCTTAAGTTCCCGGCGATGGGCCGCCGTGAACTGCTCGAAGGCCAGTCGATCCAGGATCGGCTGGCCCGGCTGGCGTATCGGCTTGAGAGGAGCCTGGGCGTCTGTCATGCGGATCCGGCATTTTTGAGTCCGGTTTGCATTACGCGCGCCTCAGCCCGCCGGCGCAAGCCCGCTCCCGCTCACTGCGAAGGAACATCCTTGCGGTTTTTGGGTGGCGAGTGCGATCACCGCACGTCCCACTTCGGCCGGCGTTTGCATGTCTAGCATGCCCGCGATGAACTCCATCGGCCGGATGCCCATATAGGCCGAAATGCTCTCGATGCCGGCGTCGCCCACGCCGGTCCCTGGCATGATGCGCATAGGCGCAAGCGCCATGAAGCGCAGGTCGAGGCCGAGCCGATCCGATTCCTTCTGGCTATGACCGGCCAGGAACATCTGCATGCGTTTTGCCCCGGCATAGCCGCCGGAATTCGGTGGCCCCCCGGTCAAGGCTGCGCCACTGGAGATCAGAATGATCCGGGCGCCCGGTTTGAGCGGACGTCGGAGCGCCGCCTTGCAAAACAGGAACGATATCTTGACGTCCGTCTCCCAGTTTGCGGAGAACGCCTTCCAGTTCTGTTCATATAGGGGCGCCGAGGGGGCAAGGGCACCCGCGCAGATCACCAGGGCGTCCGGCTCCAGCGCGGCAAAGACCTCGTCAGGGGCGGACTCCACGGTTGCGTCGACCGCGAACGTCTTCACGCCCGGAGTTTCCCAGGCAAATTGCGCCAGCGCCGGCCGGTCGCGGGCGACAGCCATGACCGTCGCTCTCTCGCTGAGGGCGGCTTCTGCGATTGAGCGGCCGACACCACGGCTGCCTCCAACGACGACGACATTCCGACCTTGTAACAATCTCATGGACCACCTTGCTATCCGGGCCGCTGGACCATCCAGGCGCGCCCATTAATAAGGACAACACAGACGGGCGGTAATCATCGGTGCGACGTCAGAAATCTTCTACGGCGATCGGCATGGCCCGCGCTAAGCCGCGGTCGGGCGCGGGCGGCGGACAGCGACGCGTCAGGCCTGCCGCCAGCGCGGCGCACATTTGCGACCGCAGCGAAGTCGTCGACCAGGGGAGCGCTGTGCGAGATCCCTAAAGCGGAACAACCTTGCCGTCGGCCAGCGTGACGCGACGGTCCATGCGCGAGGCAAGCTCGTGGTTGTGGGTGGCGATCAGCGCCGCCAGGCCCGACTGCCGGACCAGCGCTCCCAGTGCCTCGAACACATAGGAGGCGGTGACCGGATCGAGGTTGCCGGTCGGCTCGTCGGCAAGCAGCACCAGCGGCGCATTGGCGACGGCGCGCGCAATGGCGACGCGCTGCTGCTCGCCGCCGGACAGTTCGGAAGGGCGGTGCTGCGCGCGCTTGCCGATCTGCATGTAGTCGAGCAGTTGCGCCGACCGCTCGGCAGCCTCCTTGCGCGTCAGCCCTTTTATCAGTTGCGGCATCATGATGTTTTCCAGCGCCGTGAACTCCGGCAGCAGGTGATGGAACTGATAGACGAAGCCGACATCGTTACGGCGGATCGCCGTGCGCTCGTCGTCGGAAAGCCGCCCGCAGGCGCGGCCTGCCAGAATCACGTCGCCGGCGTCCGGCCGCTCCAGCAGTCCGGCGGTGTGCAACAGCGTCGATTTGCCGGTTCCCGACGGCGCCACCAGCGCCACGATCTCGCCGCGCTTCAGCGAAAAATCGGCGCCGTTGAGGATGGTGAGCTTGCGCGGCCCCTGAACATAGTGCCGCTCGACGCTCTTCAGCTCGATAATGGCCTCGGCCATCATTCGTACCTCAGCGCTTCGACCGGATCGAGCCTGGCCGCGCGCCATGCCGGAAACAGCGTCGCCAGGAACGACAGCACCAGCGCCATCAGGATCACCGAGATCGTCTCGCTGGCATCCATGCGGGCAGGCAGCTGGCTCAGGAAATAGAGCTCGGGATTGAACAGCCTCTCGCCGGCCAGCCAGGAGAAGAACTGGCGGATTCGCTCGACGTTCAGGCAGATTACAACGCCGAGCAGCACGCCGGCGATGGTGCCCACCACGCCGATCGCCGCGCCCGTCATCAGGAATATGCGCAGGATCGCGCCGCGGGTGGCGCCCATGGTGCGCAGGATGGCGATGTCGTGGCCCTTGTCCTTTACCAGCATGATCAGGCCCGAAATGATGTTGAGCGCTGCCACCAGCACGATCAGCGTCAAGATCATGAACATGACGTTGCGCTCCACTTGCAGCGCATCGAAGAATGTCCTGTTGCGTTCTCGCCAATCGACCATGGTGATCGGCCGCTGCGACGCCTCTTCGATCTTCGGTTTCAGCGCGTCGACATTGTCGGGATTGTCGACATAGATCTCAATCGCCTGAGCTCGGCCATCCATGTTGAAATAGAGCTGTGCTTCCGAAAACGGCATATAGACGATGGAGCTGTCATATTCCGACATGCCGACTTCGAAGATCGCCGTGATCGGGTAGCCCTTCATGCGCGGTGTCGTGCCGAGCGGCGTGACATCGCCGTCGGGCGCGATCAGCGTGATCGTGTCGCCGAGCACAAGACCGAGATTGTCGGCCATTCGGCTGCCGATGGCGACGCCCTCGCTTGTGTCGAAGCCGGCGATCGAGCCCTGCTTGATATTGTTGGCGACGATCGAAATTTTAACCAGATCCTCGCCGCGTATGCCGCGAACCAGCGCCCCTGACCCGCCGCCGATATTGCCTTGCGCCAGAACCTGCCCGTCGATCAGCGGAATGGCGTACTGGACGCCGGGCACGCCGTTGATGCGGCTGGCGACCTGCGCATAGTCCTCCAGCGGCATGTCGAGCGGCTGCACGATCAGATGGCCATTGACGCCGAGGATGCGCGTCAGGAGCTCGGCGCGAAACCCGTTCATGACAGCCATCACGACGATCAGCGTGGCGACGCCCAGCATGATGCCGAGGAACGAGATCGAGGCTATGACGGAGATCACCGTCTCCTTGCGGCGCGAGCGCAGATAGCGCCACGCGACCATGCGTTCGAAGACGGAAAAAGGTCCCGCGGCCGGGGGTTTCGCTACTGCCGCTTCGCTCATGCGGCAAAACCGAAGCGCTTCTTCGCGTCCACGATCGGCAGGGTCTCGCGCTCGCCGGTCCTGCGGTTTTTGATTTCGACCTCGCCGGCCGCCACGCCGCGCGGCCCGACGATCACCTGCCACGGCAGGCCGATCAGGTCGGCGGTGGCGAACTTGCCGCCCGGCCGCTGATCGGTGTCGTCGTAGAGCACGTCCTTGCCGACGGCGACAAACGCCGCATGGAGTTCGTCGCAGACGCGGTCGCACTCGGCGTCGCCGGCCTTCATG
>NZ_RZSW01000383.1:0-6215 GCF_003997375.1 Mesorhizobium sp. M5C.F.Ca.IN.020.29.1.1
CCCTTACCTCACCCAGCCCGGCTGTGCAGATTAGCAAGAGCGAACGCCCCAATCAACTCTTCCGCAACCTCAACGCCAAGGTCGCCTCTACTCCGATGGTCCTCACCGCACTGGTGATCTTCGTCGGCGGCAGCGCGTGGACGGTGCTCTATTCCTTCACCAATTCGAAGCTCCTGCCGCGGCTGAACTTCGTCGGGCTCGATCAGTATTACCGGCTGTGGTCGACGCCGCGTTGGCTGGTCTCGATTGAGAACCTGCTGGTCTACGGCGTGCTCTCGCTGGTGTTCTCTCTCGTCATCGGCTTCATGCTGGCGGCGTTGCTCGATCAGAAGATCCGCTTCGAAGACACGTTCCGCACTATCTTCCTCTACCCCTTCGCGCTTTCCTTCATCGTCACCGGTCTTGTCTGGCAATGGCTGCTCAACCCGGAGTTCGGAATCCAGGGGGTGGTGCGCGGCCTGGGCTGGGAAAGCTTCAATTTCGATCCGCTCTACAATTCCAACATCGTCATCTACGGCATATTGATCGCCGCGCTCTGGCAAGGCACCGGACTCATCATGTGCCTGATGCTGGCGGGCCTGCGCGGCATCGACGAGGATATCTGGAAGGCCGCGCGGGTGGATGGGATACCCACGTTGAAGACCTATCTCTTCATCATCATCCCGATGATGCGACCGGTCTTCATCACCGCGCTTGTCATCATCGCTGCCGGTATCGTCAAGGTCTATGACCTGGTCGTCGCCCAGACCAGCGGCGGTCCCGGCATCGCCTCCGAGGTGCCGGCCAAATATGTCTATGACTACATGTTCTTCGCCCAGAACCTCGGCCAGGGCTTCGCCGCCTCGACGATGATGCTGCTGTCGGTGGTGGTCGTCATCGTGCCGTGGGCCTATCTCGAGTTCGGAGGCAGCAAGCGTGTCTGACCATGCCGTTTCCCTGCCTGCCGGTAAGGGTCCTATCGGGCTCGAGGCATCCGGGCCGCGAGGACCGAAGCCGCGGCATGTGTTCTCGCGCCGCAACGTCTTCCTCTATGGCACGCTCATCGTGGTGGCGCTGTACTATCTGCTGCCGCTCTACGTGATGGTGGTGACGTCGCTCAAAGGCATGCCGGAGATACGCCTCGGCAACATCTTCTCACCGCCGCTCGAGATCACCTTTGAGCCTTGGGTGAAGGCCTGGTCCAGCGCCTGCACCGGCCTCAACTGCGACGGACTCTCGCGCGGCTTCTGGAATTCGGTGCGCATCACCGTTCCGTCGGTCATCCTGTCGATCGCGATCGCTTCCGTGAACGGCTACGCGCTTGCCAACTGGCGCTTCAAGGGCGCCGACACTTTCTTCGTCATCCTGATCGTCGGCGCCTTCATCCCCTACCAGGTGATGATCTATCCGATCGTCATCATCCTGCGCGAAATCGGCCTCTATGGCAGCCTGAGCGGTCTGGTGATCGTCCATTCCATCTTCGGCATGCCGATCCTGACCCTGTTGTTCCGCAACTATTTTTCTTCCATGCCGGATGAACTGTTCCGGGCGGCGCGCGTCGACGGCGCGGGCTTCTGGGGCATCTATTTCCGTATCATGCTGCCGATGTCGCTGCCGATCTTCGTCGTCGCCATCATCCTGCAGGTGACCGGCATCTGGAACGACTTCCTGTTCGGTGTCGTCTACACTCGCCCCGACACATATCCGATGACGGTGCAGCTCAACAATATCGTCAACTCGGTGCAGGGCGTGAAGGAATACAACGTCAATATGGCCGCCACCATCCTGACCGGCCTCGTACCGCTCGTCGTCTACTTCGTTTCCGGCAAGCTCTTCGTGCGTGGCATCGCTGCCGGCGCGGTGAAAGGATGATGATGACAAGAATGGAAAATCCCAGTGTCTCGATCCAGGACCTGTCGCTGAATTTCGGCGCAGTGTCGGTGCTGGAGACGCTCAACATCGATGTCGCCGAGGGCGAGTTCATCGTGCTTCTCGGCCCGTCCGGCTGCGGCAAGTCGACCTTGCTCAACTGCATCGCCGGTCTGCTCGACGTTTCGGACGGCCGCATCTTCATCAAGGGCAAGAACGTCACCTGGGAGGAGCCCAAGGACCGTGGCATCGGCATGGTGTTCCAGTCCTATGCGCTCTACCCGCAGATGACTGTCGAGAAGAACCTGTCCTTCGGGCTGCGCGTTGCCGGCATCCCCAGGGAGGAGATCGCCAAGCGCATCGCGCGGGCCGCAGAAATCCTGCAGATCGAGCCACTGCTGCAACGCAAGCCGTCGGCGCTTTCGGGCGGCCAGCGCCAGCGTGTGGCCATCGGGCGGGCGCTGGTGCGCGACGTCGACGTCTTCCTTTTCGATGAGCCGCTTTCCAATCTCGACGCCAAGCTGCGCGCGGAACTGCGTGTTGAGATCAAGCTGCTGCACAGCAAGCTGCAGAACACCATGATCTATGTCACCCACGATCAGATCGAGGCGATGACGCTGGCCGACCGTATCGCGGTGATGAAGGGCGGCGTGATCCAGCAACTCGACGCACCGCAGACGATCTACAATCGCCCGGTCAACCGGTTCGTCGCCGGCTTCCTCGGCTCGCCGGCGATGAATTTCCTCGACGGCAGGCTGGAGAAGGACGATGGCAACTGGCACTTCGTCGCCGAGGATGTGCGGATCCCGCTTGCCACCTACGCTTTCGAAAAGGAGCCCGTGCCGGGGGCGGCCGTCTTCGGTATCCGGCCCGAGCATGTCGCGTTCAACAGCGGCGCTGGATGGCCTTTCACAGCCACGGCAAATGTCGTGGTCGTCGAACCCATGGGTTCCGACACGCTGGTCTGGCTGAAGCTCGGAAATCAGAATTTCACCGTGCGGGTGACATCTGAGCGCACGCCAAACAATGCCGACACGGTGAGCATCGGTTTTGACCCGATGCGCGCTTCGCTGTTCGACGCCGCCACCGGCAACCGCCTCTAATTCCCAAGAACTTCACCTCAAGCCCATCCATCCCCAGAGAACGGACAGAGACGATGAACTGGTCATTCCAACTTTACAGCGCGCGAAATTTCCAACCTTGGAAAGGGGTGCTCAAGATGCTGGGCGAGCTCGGCTACGCGCAAGTCGAGGGGTTCGGCGGCGTCTATGACGACCCCAAGGCGTTTCGGGCCGAACTCGACAAGAACGGGCTCGCCATGCCGACCGGCCATTTCTCGATCGATGCGCTCGAGAAGGATTTCGATGGCGTGCGCAAAATCGCCGACGCGCTCGGCATCACACTGCTCATCTGCCCCTATCTGGTCGCCGAGAGCAGACCAACCGACACGGCCGGCTGGCGCGGCTTCGGCGCACGCCTGGCCAAGGTCGGCGAGGCGGCTGGCAAAGCCGGCTACGGCTTTGCGTGGCACAACCATGATTTTGAGTTCAAGAAGCTTGCCGACGGCTCGATGCCGCAGGAGCACATCCTCGCGGCGGCGCCCGACATCGGCTGGGAGATGGACGTGGCCTGGGTGGTGCGCGGCGCCGGCGATCCGCTGCCCTGGATCGAGAAGTATGGCAAACGTATCGTCGCCGTCCATGTCAAGGACATTGCCAAGCCTGGCGAGGGCGTTGACGAGGACGGCTGGTCCGATGTCGGCCACGGCACGATCGACTGGGCCGGCCTGATCAAGGCGCTGCGCGCCAAGAGTGCCGCCAAATACTACGTCATGGAACAGGATAATCCCAACGACATCGAGCGTTTCGCTCGCCGCTCGATCGCAGCCGCCAGGACCTATTAGGAGCAAATCAGCATGGCAAGAAAACTTGGGATCGGCGTTGTAGGCTGCGGCAACATTTCGAAAGCATATTTTTCGCTGGCGCCGCTGTTTCGCGGCATCGAGATGCGCGCCTGCGCGGATATCAACATGGATGCGGCCAAGGCGCGGGCGAAGGAGTTCAAGCTGCGCGCCGAGACGGTCGAAGGGCTGCTCAAGGCCGGCGACATCGACATCATCGTCAATCTCACCATTCCGGCGGTGCACTACGAGGTATCGAAACAGATCCTCGATGCCGGCAAGCACGTCTATTCGGAAAAGCCGTTCGTGCTGTCGGTCCTGGAAGGGCTCGATCTGAAGAAGCTGGCCGAGAGAGACGGACTGCGCATCGGCTCGGCGCCGGACACTTTCCTCGGTGGCGCGCACCAGCTTGTCCGCAACCTGATCGACACTGGCAAGCTCGGCAAGATCACCAGTGGCACATGCCATGTGATGAGCCATGGGATGGAGCATTGGCACCCCAACCCGGACTTCTTCTTCCAGCCTGGCGCCGGTCCGGTGCTCGATATCGGACCCTATTACATCACCAATCTGATCCAGCTGATCGGACCGGTGAAGCAGGTGGCAGCCTTTGCTTCGATCCCGAAGACAGAACGCACGATCTCGTCCAAGCCTCGCGCGGGCGAAAAAATCCTGGTCGCCACCCCGACGACGATTCACGGCGTGATGGAGTTCGAGAATTGCGCCGTGGTGACGCTCAATACCAGCTGGGACGTGTGGAGCCATGGCCACGCGCCGATGGAACTCTACGGCGAGTTGGGCACGGTGTTTTTGCCGGATCCGAACTTCTTCGGCGGCGACGTTCGTTTTACCGACGCCGCCAAGCCGGTCAAGAAGCTGCCGAAATGGAAGCATCCGTTCGGCGTGGCCAACCAGATGCATTCGCACGGCATGATGGCCAACTATCGCACCGCCGGTCTCGCCGACATGGCGCTGGCGATCGCGGAAGGCCGGCCGCACCGGTGCTCCATGGAGCTGGCGCTGCATGCCGTGGATGTGATGACCGGCATGTTGCGGTCGAGCGCGAGCGGAAAGTTCGTTGCCATGCAGACCACCTGCGAACGCCCTGCGGCACTGGGCGTCAAGGATGCGGAAGCGCTCTTGGCGAAGAAGAAAGGGCTCCTGGCGAAGAAGAAATAGGGCAAGCGCTTCAGTGATTGCGACACGTGTTGTTTACCGTCGACCCCTCTCCCCATAGAAACGGTGAGACGCTAAGGGTGAGGGGCAGAGCCGACTCACCCTTTTTTGCGGTGGCAACTGCCGGGCTCGCATTGATCTAAAGGATTTCCCGTGCCCTATGTGCCTGCCGAAAACCGCTACGAGAAAATGATCTACAATCGCTGCGGGCGATCCGGCCTGAAATTGCCGGCGATCTCGCTCGGCCTCTGGCACAATTTCGGTGGCGACACGCCGCACCGGACCAAACAGGCGATCGCGCGCAAGGCCTTCGATCTCGGCATCACGCATTTCGACCTCGCCAACAATTACGGCCCGCCGCCCGGTTCGGCGGAAACGGCTTTCGGCGAAATCCTGCGGACGGATTTCTCCTCCTATCGCGACGAGCTGATCATCTCGACCAAGGCCGGCTACCAGATGTGGGCCGGACCTTATGGTGAATGGGGCGGGCGCAAATATGTGCTGGCCAGCCTCGACCAGAGCCTGAAGCGGATGGGGCTCGACTATGTCGACATCTTCTATTCGCACCGTTTCGATCCCGATACTCCGCTGGAAGAAACGATGGGTGCGCTCGATCATGCGGTGCGCTCGGGTAAGGCGCTTTATGCCGGCATCTCTTCCTACAATTCGCAGCGCACGCGCGAGGCCGCCGACATTTTGAAGCAGCTCGGCACGCCTTGCGTCATCCATCAGCCGAGCTATTCGATGCTCAACCGATGGGTCGAGGACGATGGTTTGCTCGACACGCTGGAGGGGCTCGGCGTCGGCTCGATCGTGTTCACGCCGCTGGCGCAAGGCATGCTGACCGACAAATATCTCGGCGGCATCCCTGAGGGCAGCCGCGCCAGCCAAGGCAAGTCGCTGAGGCCGACCTTCATCAACGACGAGACCATCGCCAACATCAAGGCGCTGAACGCGATTGCCGGCCGCCGCGGCCAGACGCTGGCGCAGATGGCGCTGGCCTGGGTGCTGCGCAAGGGCAGGGTGACCTCGGCGCTGATCGGCGCCAGCCGGCCGGAACAGGTCGAGGATTGCGTCGGCGCGCTGAAGGCGCTCGACTTCAGCGATGCCGAGCTCGGCGAGATCGACACCTACGCGCGCGAAGCCGACATCAATCTGTGGGCCGCCTCCGCAGAGCGCAAAGGTCCGCCACGGAAGTGATTTCCGCCACGGAAGTGATCCGCCACGGAAATGATTGGCAACGCATAACCGAACGGTACGGCGGGGACTGCTCCCCCCGTTTCATCTTCTC
>NZ_RZSW01000384.1:0-6196 GCF_003997375.1 Mesorhizobium sp. M5C.F.Ca.IN.020.29.1.1
CAACAGGGCATGGAAGTTGAAATAGCAGGGGTCGTCCACCAGCACCGTGTCGCCCGGCTCGAGCAGGAACCGGCAGAGGAGGTCGATGGCCAGGGTGCCCGATTCCGTCAGCATGATCTGGTCGGGAGAGGCTTCGATGCCGTGCTCTGCCATGCGCCGTGCGAGCAGATGACGCAGCGGCGCCAGCCCGAGCGGGGTGCCGTAATCCGTCAGCGTGACATCATCGCCGCGTGCCATTGTCCGCATTGCCCGGCGCAATCCAGCCTCCGGCATCCACGAGGCAGGCAGCCAGCCGCAGCCGGGTTTGAGCACGCCGTCGCCGGCTTCCAGCGACTGGCGCGAAACCCAGAGCGGATCGACAGCACGGTCAAGCCTGGGGCCGATCTCGGCCAGTGACAAGGGAGCCAGCGGTCCGGCGGCATAAAAACCCGAACCTGGACGCGAGCGGATGATCCCTTCTGCCGCAAGGCGCTCGTAGGCTTCGACCACGGTGGATTTGGAAACCTGCATGGTTCTCGCGAAAGCCCGGATCGAAGGCAGTCGTGTTCCCGGTGTCAGGCTGCGCGCGGCGATCCTGTGCCTGATCGTCGACATGACACTTTCGACAAGCGTCACGCTGCCCTCACTTGCCGTCGCCTGCTCGTCCATCCGTACTGCTCAACCTACCATGACAGTTTTATCAAACTGTACCTCATTGTCTCTGGTAGCGCCATACGTCCGGCCCGATAGAGGGCGAGAACATCAGGAGCATGCGATGGACAAGACGGCGGGTGGCTGGATCAACGGATTTGTGGGCGTTCTGATTTTCAGCGGATCGCTTCCGGCAACGCGCGTGGCGGTGATGGATTTCGATCCGGCCTTCTTAACCGTCGCGCGTGCTGCCACGGCAGGAATACTCGGTCTCGCGCTTCTGCTCATTTTTCGCCAGAAGCGCCCGGAGCGACGAGATCTGTTGTCGCTGGCCATTGTGGCGCTCGGCGTCGTGGTCGGCTTTCCCCTGCTGACCGCGTTGGCGCTCAAGCACATCACCTCGGCCCATTCCATCATTTTCGTCGGCCTGTTGCCGCTGGCGACCGCGATCTTCGGCGTCATTCGCGGCGGCGATCGCCCCAAACCGGCCTTCTGGCTGTTTTCGTGCCTTGGCAGCGCCCTTGTTGCCGGTTTTGCGGTGACGCAAGGCGTTTCGGCCTCGCCGGTTGGCGACATGCTGATGCTGGCCGCAATCATCCTGTGCGGACTGGGCTATGCGGAAGGAGCCACGCTGTCCCGCAAGCTAGGCGGCTGGCAGGTGATCTCGTGGGCGCTGGTGCTGTCGCTGCCGGTCATGCTGGCTCTGACGCTCATCACCATGCCGCCGTCGCTCGAAAGCGTCGGCAAGGCCGCCTGGATCGGCCTGGCCTATGTCTCGCTGTTCAGCATGCTGATCGGTTTTGTGTTCTGGTATCGCGGACTGGCGCAAGGCGGCATCGCTGCGATCGGACAGTTGCAGCTTCTCCAGCCTTTCTTCGGCCTTGGGCTGGCGGCAATGCTGCTGCACGAGCAGGTCAGTCCTGCCATGATAGCGGTCACTGCTGCCGTCGTGCTTTGCGTGGTCGGTGCGAAGAAATATGCGAGATAGGCGCCGGCCCTTCTTCCTTCTCCCCTTGTGGGTGGATTGGCGCGCAGCGCCAAGACGGTTGAGGGTGCTGGCCGGAACGCCCACGTGCCAAGCTGGAACACCCCTCATCCGACCGCTTCGCGGCCACCTTCTCCCGCAAGGGGAGAAGGGAGAGCCGACTTTGTCTAGAACTTCGTCACCACGCCAATGCCGATGCCTTCGAAACCGCCCATCGCCATCAAGGCCGCGGGCGCCTCGTCGAGGCTGATCCGCTTGCCGACCAGCAGTTCGGGCTTCAGCTTGCCGGTGCGGATCATCTCCATCATCGCCTGGTAGCGGTGGGCCTGCATGCCGTGACTGCCACGGATTTCGAGTTCGAAGGCGATCACCTTGTCCATCGGGATCTGCGGCCTGGCGTGATCGCCGAGCATCAGGCCGACCTGAACATGGCGACCGCGCCGGCGCAGATTCGCGATCGAGTTGAACGAGGTCGTCGGGTGGCCGAGCGCGTCCATCGACATATGCGCGCCGCCATTGGTGATCTGCTTGACCGCCTTGACCACATTCGGCGTCTTCGACGCGTTGATCGTCGCCACCGCGCCGATCTTGCTGGCGAAGTCCAGCTTCTCGTCGGTCAGGTCGATGGCAATCACGTTGGCGCCCATGGCACTGGCGATCATGATCGCCGACAGGCCGACGCCGCCGCAGCCATGCACGGCCACCCATTCGCCGGGCGTCACCCGGCCCTGGTCGACAATGGCGCGGAACGAGGTGACGAAGCGGCAGCCGAGGCTGGCGGCGGTGGCGAATTCCATCTCGTCCGGCAAGCGGACCAGATTGGTGTCGGCATGGTCGATGGCGACATATTCGGCGAACGATCCCCAGGCGGTGAAGCCGGGCTGGGACTGATGCTCGCAGACCTGATGGTTGCCGGAGCTGCATTCGAAGCAGCGGCCGCAGCCGACGGCGAACGGCACGGTGACGCGCTCGCCGGTCTTCCAGCGGGTCACCTGACTGCCGGCGGCCACCACGACGCCGGCAAGCTCGTGGCCCGGCACATGCGGCAGGCGGATGCCGTCGTCATGGCCCATCCAGCCATGCCAATCACTGCGGCAGAGACCGGTCGCCTCGACCTTGATGACAACGCCGCCCAGTGCCGGCTCCGGATCGGGAACGGTCTGGATCGTCGGCACCTCGCCGAATTTTTCGAAGACAACGGCTATCATCGGCAATTCCTCACGCTTTAATCCAACTCGCTCTATTCGGCATCGATCTGGTTCTCGGGTGCTGCCTTTCGAAAGGCCGGCACCGCCATGCAGGCGGCGTGGACACGTGTGATCGTCGGGTAGGGCGTCAGGTCGACGCCGAAACGCGCATTGCTGGCGACCTGAGCCACCAGGCAGATGTCAGCCAGCCCCGGCGTGTCGCCGTGGCAGAATGTCCCGGTTTCGGACGAGGAAGCCAGAATTTTTTCAAGCGGCTGGAAACCTTCGTTCACCCAGTGCCGGAACCAGTTGGCGACGTCCTCGTCGCCGGCGCCGAACAGGGTGCGCAGCGAGGTCAGCACGCGCAGATTGTTCACCGGATGGATGTCGCAGGCGATCATCTGGGCCAGCATCCTGACGCGGGCCCGGCCAAGTGCGTCCTGCGGCAAAAGCGGCGGTTCTGGCCTGGTCTCGTCGAGAAATTCGATGATCGCCAGCGATTGCGTCAGCAGCGTACCGTCCCCGAGGATCAGCGCCGGCACCAGCCCCTGCGGATTGACCGAGAGATAGGCGGGCTCCAGATGCTCGCCGTGGCGCAGATGGTGCGGCACATATTGGTAGGTCAGGCCCTTCATCTCCAGCGCAATCCGCACCCGGTAGGAGGTGGAGGAGCGGTAGTAGTTGTGAAGGACGATGTCGCTCATTACTGCACATTCGGCCGATTTGGCCGACCGGGCAAGGCAGGATGGTTCGGAAATTGCCATCTCCGCCTTTCAGCCGGGGATGGCGATGTACTATTTGCCAATAATCTGGCCATGATCGCTGGGCTATTCTATCCTGCCTGAACTGAAACGAATGCCATGACCGCAGTCAACGATAGCGCCCGGTTTCTGATCATCGACGACCACCCGCTGTTTCGCGAGGCGCTGCACAGCGCTGTGCAAATGGCCTATCCGGACGTCGACACTGTCGAGGCGCGTTCGATCACCGAGGCATTTGAGCTTCTGGCGGAGGCGAAGCCATTCGATCTCGCGCTGCTCGACCTCAGCATGCCTGATGTGCATGGCTTCGACGGGCTGCTGCAGCTTCGGACCCGCTATCCACGCCTGCCGGTGGTCATCGTTTCGGGGCATGAGGAGCCCAAGATCATTTCCGAAGCGCTGTCTTATGGTGCGGCCGGCTTTATCCCGAAATCGGCGCGCAAGAGCGACCTGGCCGCCGCCATCCGCTCGGTGATGGAAGGCGCGATCTACGTGCCCGAAACCTATGAAGGCCAGCCGCCGGACGCCGACAGCACCGACCGCGCCGAGATGGTGCAGCGGCTTGCCAAACTGACGCCGCAGCAATTGCGGGTGCTGCAGATGCTGCGCCAGGGCTTGCTCAACAAGCAGATCGCCTACGAGCTGCAGGTCGGCGAAACCACTGTCAAGGCGCATGTCTCCGAGATCCTGCGCAAGCTCAATGTCTACAGCCGGACGCAAGCCGTCATCGAGGTTTCGAAGCTCGACAGTGCCGAGCTGTTTCGCGGCCAGGCGGGGTTTTGAAGGGTCGGTGCCGATACCCCTGCAAACGAAGCAGCAAGGCGCTGCGATCAGGTGAATGTCTCAAAGACGTTTGATCTGCTGGTCCCTATCCGAATGATATAGACGAAATGATTTCTCTCGTTTCGCCTAATTCCTCATCGATAAGATCGTATTCCTCGCCTTGCGCGAGGTAGGTCACGAATGCAAAATCGTTTCCATTCGACAAATACCAGGCCGATAAGGTTTGATCTGTAGTCCGCGACGAAACGCCAACACACATTACGTCGCCAAATTTTCTCTCAAAAATCCGCTCGATATCTATGAAATTGTTTCGACAAAACTCGATCATAAACGTTCTAAGAACATCGAAATCTGCGTGTGGCTTTCCCCGCTTCGATATTTCGCAATAGAGAATTGAAGGGCGCCGCCGGCATCTGATTCTTTAACTAAGGTAGGCGGCGATCCCTCGGGGAGGTCGTCAGTTATGTCTTCCCATCCGACGGGCAAGTCGAAGGTGATGCCGTAGAACTGCACTATCATTGTGGGTTTCCTGGGTCCTCTCAGTCGCGCATGGGCATGCCCGGCATAGTCACGGCACCGCGTTGGCGCGCATAAGCGTCACCCTTGTTATCCGGTTTGCATGAGCGTGATATAAGATATGTATTGAATGATGCGCCTCGTCGAAGCGGTCCCAAGGGCCGTATTCACCCAAAAAAGGATCTCTTCGTGCCGCGCCGCTTTTTGAGGGCACGCCCAATATACGCAACACATCGTTGCGGCTGAGTGAAAAGGAAATGTCCAAGAGGCTTCGATCCAAATTGTCAGCCTCTATGAATATGCTGTCTATTTTTTCATCGACATCGCAGATGAAGGAAAATTTGTTACGCGCAGAAACGTAGTCTATGCGGATTTCCGGAAGATCATTGTCAACAGTTCGTTTGAATTTCCAGGACTCGAACGGCGGTGACGTCAAAAGGGATGACGCCGGCTTTCCCAAGTAATCGAGGATCGCGTTAGTCATTCTCTAAGCCAGCAAATGCGCCAGCAGCGCGCGCAGTTGCGCCGGTTTCAGCGGCTTGCGCATCAGCTCGATGCCGGCGGCGCGGGCGGCTTTGGCAACGGTCTCCGAACCGTCGGCGGTGACGATCAGCGCCGGCACGGCGCGGCCGAGATAATCGCGGACCTCGGCGATGGTCGTGGTGCCGAGATCGCCGCCGTCGAGGTGCTGGTCGGCTATGACGATGTCCGGCACCCAGTCCGTATCGCCAAGCATGTCGAGCGCATCACCGGTCGAGGTGGCGGGGCGCACCAGGCATTGCCAGCGCTCGAGCAGGGACGTCATCGCCTGCAGCACCTCGATGTCGTTCTCGACCAGCAGCACCTTTGTGCCGAACAGCCCGTAGCCGCGCGGCCGCTCCATGTCGGCGGTGTTGGCGATGGCGTCGGCGGTGGCGCCGATCCCGACCGGAACGTCGATATGGAAAATCGTGCCGTGTCCGACCTTCGACGAAAACGTCACGGGATGGCCGAGTGCGGCAGCAATGCGGCGCACGATGGCCAGGCCCAATCCCAGGCCGCCGCCGGCAAGCCCGGCATCGGTCGGGATCGTGCCGCGGTGGAATTCCTCGAACACCGCCTCGCGCTGGTCGTCGGGGATACCGCAGCCGGTGTCGGCGACATCGATGCGGATCGTGTCGCCGCGATGCCTGGTGCCGACCAGCACGCCGCCGGAGCGGGTGTAGCGCAGCGCGTTGGAAAGGATGTTCTGCAGGATGCGGCGCAGCAAGGTGCGGTCTGAACGCACGACGGCGTTGACCGGCCGGAATTTTAGCGTCAGGCCCTTCATTTCGGCGACCGGCAGGAAATCCGAG
>NZ_RZSW01000385.1:0-6191 GCF_003997375.1 Mesorhizobium sp. M5C.F.Ca.IN.020.29.1.1
CGGAAAACAAGCTGTTTTCGCTGTCGGGCTCGTCGCTGGTCGTGGCGCCCTATCGCGACAAGGACGCCCGCGTCATCGGCGCGCTCGGCGTCATCGGCCCGACCCGGCTGAACTACGCACGCATCGTGCCGATGGTCGACTATACCGCGCAGCTTATTTCGCGCATGCTGCGGTAATACATGTCGCCCAAAACCAAAGCGCGTCGCACGAATCCCTTCAAACGCGACACGCTTTCGGGGACCTCAAGGAGAAAAAAATGGCGCTGGAATCATTCAAAGCCCAGATCAGCCTATTGCTCGAGCAGATGATCAACCAGCCCGAGGATCAGCATGAAGTGCAGGAACAACTGCGCGAAAAGCTGAGGGAGATGCGCGCCATGGGCCTGCCGCTGCCGGCCGATCTCGTCGCGCTGGAAAAGCGCCTCGACGACGATTTCTACGCAGCCGGAAACTGAGCCCGAAAAACGATGCTGGCGCGTCACTTACGGCAAAGCCCGTCTTGATCGGCGCGTTCGCCTGGCCAGCGGCGCTGGTGCAATCGAAACCGTCCCTCAGGGAGTACACGCCTGCCCACCTTTGTGCGACAAGGCCCCAGTCTTAAAAGGCTCAGTCTAAAAGGTCGATCCCGTTTTTTGGGGTCATGCGCTAAGGCCGAAACCATGACCCTCACCGGATTCCTCGCTTATAGCGCGGCCCTCGGCATCGCCGCTGCCATCCCCGGCCCGGGGCTCACCGCGCTTATTGCGCGTGCGCTTGGGTCCGGCTTTCGCTCGGCGCTCGCCATGTCCTTCGGGCTGATGCTCGGCGATCTCACCTACCTCACCGCCGTGGTGCTCGGCCTCGCGCTCGTCGCGCAGACCTTCGGCATGGCCTTCCTGGCGATCAAATGGCTGGGCGTCGCCTATCTCGCTTTCCTGGGCTGGCGCTTTTGGACGAGCGGCATCGCGCCCGAAACGGTGGCGGCGAAGAAAGGCAGGGGCGGGCTGGTGTCGAGCTTTATTGCCGGCCTCGCCGTCACGCTCGGCAATCCGAAGACGATGATCTTCTATCTCGCCATCACGCCGACCATCATCGATCTGAAGACCATTACGCTCGCCGACTACGGCATCCTCGTCGCGCTGACGCTCGTCGTGTTGCTGGTGGTGCTGGTGCCCTATCTGGCGCTGGCGGCCAAGGCGCGCGGGCTTCTGAAGTCGCCGCGCGCGCTGAGGGCGCTGAACCGCACCGCCGCCGCCTTCATGGTCGGGGCGGCGGCTGCGATCGCCGCCCGGCAATAGGCCAGTTTTGGCCACGCCTGAATGCTTTTCCCGGGCGAGGGTGTTTTCAGAATGCGTTCCAGTCGGATATTTTCAAACGGCAGACTATCTTGCGCGGCCGAAGGCTTTATCCTGCCTTGTCGAGACTTATGCCCATCTGACTCTTGCCCGCCTAACTCTTGGGAGCGAAACCAATGAACAAGCCCGCCACCACCGAGCACGCGCCGGGCCGCGGCCGCATCTACAATTCGATCACCGAGACGATCGGCGACACGCCGCTGGTACGGCTCGACAAATTCGCCAATGAAAAGGGCGTCGTTGCCAATCTGCTGGCCAAGCTCGAATTCTTCAACCCGATCGCCTCGGTCAAGGACCGCATCGGCGTCTCGATGATCGAGGCGCTGGAGGCATCGGGCAGGATTGCACCCGGCAGGACGACGTTGATCGAGCCGACTTCGGGCAACACCGGCATCGCGCTCGCCTTTGCCGCTGCCGCCAAGGGCTACAAACTGATCCTGACGATGCCGGAAACCATGTCGGTCGAGCGCCGCAAGATGCTGGCTCTGCTCGGCGCCGAACTGGTGCTAACCGAAGGGCCGAAAGGCATGAAGGGCGCCATCGCCAAGGCCGACGAGCTGGCCGCGACGCTGCCCGACGCCATTATTCCGCAGCAGTTCGAAAATCCGGCCAACCCGGAGATCCACCGCCGCACCACGGCCGAGGAAATCTGGAACGACACCCATGGCGAGGTTGACATCTTCGTGGCCGGCATCGGCACCGGTGGTACCATCACCGGCGTCGGCCAGGTGCTGAAGCAGCGCAAGCCCTCCGTGCATGTCGTCGCCGTCGAGCCGGAAGCCTCGCCGGTGCTGTCGGGCGGCCAGCCCGGTCCGCACAAGATCCAGGGCATCGGCGCCGGCTTCGCGCCGAAGATACTCGACACGACGATCTACGACGAGATCGTCAAGGTCTCCAACGAGGATTCGGTCGCCAATGCGCGGCTCGTCGCGCGCCTCGAAGGCGTGCCGGTCGGCATCTCGTCGGGCGCTGCCCTGCAGGCGGCGATCGTCGTCGGCTCGCGGCCGGAGAACAATGGCAAGAACCTCGTGGTGGTCGTCCCGTCCTTCGCCGAGCGCTATCTGTCGACAATCCTGTTCGAAGGGCTGGGGGCTTAGGTCCCTCGACGGAGGTAGGTGGGCTTCAGCTAATCTCGAAAGTTGCGCTAGTCCACCTAAGGAGCGACAGGCTCAGCCGCGCGCCGAGGACCCAGATGGCAGCGCTGGACCGCTGAAAAAACAACTGTGGCGGCCGTGGCTCGCTTGAGTGGAGCGGCGCTTCCGGTTCAGATCGTCGCCGGCCTTGCACCGGCTGGCGGAGGATTTCATGTACAAGCTCTATACCCGTGCCAATACCGGCGGCGTTGTCGTCGAGGCGGCGCTGATACTGGCGGGTGCGCCTTTCGACCAGATCGATGTTCCGAAGTCGAACCCGCCCGACCAGGCCTTCCTCGACATCAGCCCCTTGAACCAGGTGCCAGTCCTGATCTTGCCGGACGGAAGTTCGATGACCGAATCGGCGGCGATCTGCATCCTGTTTGCCGAGCGCCACCCGGAAGCGAACTTGGCGCCGGCAGCGAACTCGCCTGACCGCGCCGACTTCCTGCGCTGGATGACGTTCATGTCGTCGGTCATCTATCAGGGTGACCTGCGGTTCTTCTATGCTCATCGCTACACAGCCGATCCCGGCGGCGTGGACGCAGTCAAGCAGGCGGCGATCTCGGAATTGGATCGCGGCTTGGCCATTCTCGATGCTGCCCTCGAAGGCCGCGACTGGCTGGTCGGTGACCAGCTCTCGCTGGCCGACATCTATCTCGTCATGCTGGTGGCCTGGCATCCCGAGGTCGGAAAAGTCCGCACCGCCTGGCCGAACATCGAACGCCTGTGGGCCAAATTGCGGGAGCACCAGGTGATGAGGAAGCTGAACGCCTCCCACGCCATGTGGCCGGCCTGAACCGATCGCCTTGTCTCAGTCTGCTTCCGCGCGGCCGAGCCCCGCCCGTCGTTCCTGCAGGAACCGGCGCACAGCCGGGTCGCGTTCGAGGCCGATCGCCCGGTCATAGGCTGCGGCCGCTTCCCGGGTTTTGTCGATCCTGGCCAGAAGGCCCGCGCGCGCGGCCCAATAAGGCTGATAATCATGCAGCCGTTTGTCGTCGCCAAGCTCATCAAGTGCACTCAATCCCGCCGCGGCGCCGTCGGCCTCGGCAATGGCCACCGCGCGGTTGATCGAAATCACCGGCGAGCCGGCAACCATCGACAGCGCGTCGTAGAGATGTTTGATCGCAATCCAGTCGGTCCGGCCGGTCAGCCGCCGGGTCGTATGGGCGGATTGCACGGCCGCCTCGAGCTGGTAGCGACCGACAACGCCCTTGGCCGCGGCGCGCCTGAGCAGCGTCTCCGCTTCGTCGATCAAGGCGCCGTCCCACAGCGCAAGCTCCTGCTCGGCCAATGGCACATAGTCTCCGGCGGCGTTGCGCCGCGCCGCACGCCGCGCCTCGGCAAACAGCATCAGCGCCAGCAGGCCGAGCGCTTCCGGCTCATCCGGCATCAACGACGCCACCAGCCGGCCGAGCCAGATGCCTTCGGTCGCGAGATTGCGCCGCCGGGTTTCGGTGCCGGCCGGGTCGGACCAGCCTTCGGCGAACGCGGCGTAGATCGCTTCCAGCACCGCATCCAGCCGCTCGCCGAGCTCGGCCCGCTCCGGCACACGGAACGGAATGCCGGTCTCGCGGATGCGGTTTTTGGCGCGCACCAGGCGCTGGCCCATCGTTGCCGGCGACACCAGGAATGCAGAGGCGATCGTCGCGGCGTCGAAGCCCAGAATGGCTTGCAGAATCAGCGGCGCGCGCACGCCGGCCTCGATCGCCGGATGGGCGCAGGCAAACATCAGCCGCAGCCGGTCGTCGGGCAGGTCTTCATCGGCCATGCGGGCCTCGATCTCCTCAGCGATCAACCTGAGATGGTCGCGGCCCGCCTCGCTGGTCAGCCGCCGCCGGATCGCGTCGACGCTACGTTTTCGTGCCACCGCCAGCAGCCAGGCTTCCGGCTTCTCAGGCACGCCGGTTTGCGGCCAGCGTTCGAGCGCCGCCGCAAAGGCGTCGGCCAGCGCGTCCTCGGCGCCGGCCACATCGCGGATGCGCGCGGCCAGATAGGCGACCAGCTTGCCGTAGCTTTGGCGGGCGGCTGCATCCGCCGCCGCCCGTGCGATCTCCGGACGACTGTCCATCACATGGTCATTTCTCAGATAAGTACTCCGTCATTTCCCAGATCGGTCGCACCTCGACCGTGCCAGTGCTGGCTGCTGGACAGCGCGCAGCCCATTCGATGGCCGTGTCGATGTCCGCCGCCTCGATCATGTAGAAGCCGGCAAGTTGCTCCTTGGTATCGGCATACGGGCCGTCGAGCACGTTGGTCTTGCCGTTAGCCATCCGTACAGAGGTGGCCGCCTGGGTCGGTCTCAGCCGGTCGCCGGCCAGCCATACGCCTGATTTCTTCAACGCTTCGGTATAAGCGCCATAGGCCGCGAGGGTCTGCTCGGTGCTCTCGCGTGGCGCATTCGCCATTGCGGCTTCGTTTCCGTAGATCAAAAGCATGTATCGCATGGTCTTCTCCCGTGGTTTCGAAGGCCGCGTCGTTGCCGGCCGAACCAATGTCGCGCGTCCTCGCCCGAATTCGACAGGCGCTGCAAAAATCTTTCGGCCCGGATGGCATCTCGCGCAAGCCTGCATGTCCAGCGGCATCGACCGTTGGTCTAATCGGTGCAATTGCGGGTTGGCATTTCCCGCCCGCTGTCTAAACTCGCCTCGGGTCGTGCCGTGGCAAATATTTCAGGGAGGAAATCACATGCTCAATTTCAGGACGAAGTTTGTTGCCGCCGGCGCGCTGGCGCTGTCGCTGGGTATTGGCGCGGTTTCGGCCAAGGCGCAGGAATTCATCAACGTGCTGACCGGCGGCACCTCGGGCGTCTATTATCCGCTCGGTGTCGCGCTGTCGGAAATCTACGGGAAGGGCATCGAAGGCGCCCGCACCCAGGTGCAGGCGACGAAAGCTTCGGTCGAGAATCTCAACCTGCTGCAGCAGGGCAAAGGCGAGATCGCCTTCGCGCTCGGCGATGCCGTCAAACTGGCCGCCGAGGGCAATACCGAAGCCGGCTACCCGGGCAAGCTCGACAAGCTGCGCGGCATCGCCGCCATCTATCCCAACTACATCCAGATCGTTGCCAGCAAGGAATCCGGCATCAAGACGCTTGCCGACCTCAAGGGCAAGAGCCTGTCTGTCGGCGCGCCGGCCTCCGGCACCGAGCTCAACGCCCGCGCCATCTTCGCGGCCGCCGGGCTGAAATACGAAGACCTTGGACGGGTCGAGTATCTGCCCTTCGCCGAATCGGTCGAGCTCATCAAGAACCGCCAGCTCGACGCCACGCTGCAATCGGCCGGCCTCGGCGTCGCATCGATCCGCGACCTCGCCACCTCGGTGCCGATCAACGTCGTTGCAGTACCGGCGGAGGACGTCGCCAAGATCGGCTCGCCCTATCTTTCGGTAGCCATTCCCAAGGGCACCTATGAAGGCCAGACCGAGGATGTCGCGACCGCCGCCGTCGGTAATTTCCTCATCACCCATGCCGACGTCTCCGACGAGACCGCCTATCAGATGACCAAGCTGCTGTTCGAAAATCTCGACCAGCTCGCCGCCGCCCACGCCGCCGCCAAGGCGATCGACATGACCAAGGCGCTCGACGGCATGCCGGTGCCGCTGCATCCCGGCGCCGAGCGGTACTACAAGGAAAAGGGGCTGGTGAAGTAGGGCACTCCCTCCCCCTCGAGGGGAGGGTGGCCCGCAGGGCCGGGAGGGGTCCTCGGTGACGCACTCCGTCTTTTCAG
>NZ_RZSW01000386.1:0-6182 GCF_003997375.1 Mesorhizobium sp. M5C.F.Ca.IN.020.29.1.1
CGACAATGCCGGCGAAAAGGCAGGCAGCAGTGTCGACCGGGTGTTGGCCGCCCTTTCTAGCGGCTCGGAGTCGCTCGCCGGTTCACACGACAAGACGGCCGGCAACGGGTTCGCCCACACCGTCGAGGATAATGAAAATGTCGGCGCCAATGCTAGCAAGGGCGGCGCCGCCGAGATCATGTCCGGCCGCGCAGGCCACGACGCCTTCGACTTCAGCTGGCTCCAGGAAAAGCTGCAGGACAAGCCTCACTTCGACCAGGCCTTCTTAGACGGGCTCAAGTCGGGAGGGGAGTCATCCGACGCTCTGTCTACGGCTGCGCATGATCGTTCCGACCAGGTCAGCTACGACAGTTCAACCGGGTCGCTCTCTTTGGACAGCGACGGGACGGGAGATGCATCTCAAACGCAGCTCGCCAGCCATTTTCCATGGCAGCATCATTCGCTGTGACCTGAAGGAGCTACGGGCGGGAAACTAGATCAGGCCCGGCTTTTGTTCACCTCGAAGAACATGGGCCGGGTCGTTCCCGTGCCGGCCATCAATCGTCTTTCCAGAAATTCCGCGGCGAGATACGGGTCATATTGGCGTCGCGGGATTGGCTCCGCAGTTCGGCAAAGTCCGAACGGGCCTTCTCATCGAGGACGATGGCTTCGCGGTTGATGAGGCCTCGCCCGGTGAAGACGCGCGCGCCAGCGATGAGCTGTGCGTGGCGGCAAGAAAGCAGGCCTGATCTACACGCCGACACTGCGCCGAACGCCTATGGCAAGGCCAAGGACGAACGATGAGAGACGCGCGAGAGCATCAGCGCGACCGGCGGAAACGCGCGCGCTGGTGAGGCTTTACGCCCCGCTCTTAGCTGCGCAGCTGCGCTTGCGCCGTCATATCAGATAAGCCTAATGTGAATCATGACTTGGCCATTGAGCGGGCGCGGCGCCGCACTCGGATTGGGCTCGCTATTCATCCGGTGGATATATCGATCACGCAAAGGGAGGACGAGATGAGAGTGGCTAAGTCATTTGCATTTGCTGCTGTGCTGCTTCTTTCGTCTGCGTTGTCTGCGGCCGCCCAGTCGGCTCGCGAGGACATCGAAGCTGCGCTGACGAAATTCACGGACGCCTTCAACAGCGGAAACGCGGTGGCGGTCGGTCAAATGTATACCCGAGGATGCCGCCGTGCTGCCGCCCGACGGCAAGCACGTCGATGGTCGCAAGGGCGTGGAAGAATTCTGGCAGGGCGCGATCAAAAGCGGGATGAAGAATCTCACCCTAAAGGCCCTGGAGGTGGAAGAGAGCGCAAACCTCGCCTACGAAGTTGGCGCATTTACGCTCGATGTGCCCAGCAAAGACGGCGCCCTCTCCACCGTTGCAGGCAAGTACATCGTCGTCTGGAAGATGGGCGACGACGGGACATGGCGCCTGCATCGGGACATCTGGAATTTAGGTGCGGCCCAATAGGGATTTGATATCCAGGTCCTCATCGACCGCCTTGGCGACGAGTACGGCTGCATGCACTGCGATCTGATGCTCTATTGCCATGCCAGTTGAAAATTCTGGTACGCCCAAGGGGAATCGAACCCCTGTTACCGCCGTGAAAGGGCGTCTAAGCCGTCCAACGCCGTCCAGCCTTCTTATTCGACACTAGTCAGCAGGTCTAAGCACCGCCGCGCGCCTCTATGCCAGCGCGCAGACCGGACTTTCGATCATCGCGGCTAAGACCGGCGGTGGTTCAGCTGTGAGTGAGCCTGTATCTATGCGTTGCATCGTTCGCGCCGCTCTAACCGGCCTAGCGAGCGACGCTGATGAATTGCGGGCAGCCGTCAACGGAATAACTTGGCGTCGTGTATATCCCTGGTCCCGTAAAATAGTGGCAGGTGGACGCACCTGTTGGGCTCTTCTCTTCGTGATAGAGAACGCCCGTCGATGTGGCCAGCATCCCGCCAATCACCAGGGCGACCAGTATACCGAGGCCGGCAACAGCTTTTAGCATTTCGATAGCGCGGGCTAAGCGGCCCTACGCGGTTTGAGCCTGTTCGACAGGGCGGTGGCCTGCGGACATTGAACTCAATCTTCCAATGGCGAATGCGGCCATCACGATGAAGCCCGCAGTGATGCTCAAAAAGATCCACGATGCGGTCGCGGGATCGGTGGCTACGCAGCTTGCGAGTTCCATGACGCCTTTACCCCTTTAAGCCCGGCGGCCCCACACCGCCAAAACCCGAGCATGATCCCGTTCCGGAACAAACACAAGTGGTCGCCAATATTTCAAATGGCTGGCGGGCTTCCGTCGTCCGATTATCATCGACGGCGAGACCATCGTAACCAACGAAGCCGGATTGCCAGACTTTGCCGCGTTGCGGCGAGCGATCACGAGGAGCAAGTGCCAAGCTTAAGGGTTAGTTTCCTCAGCTAGCAATCCCTCTACTGCCCAACTACGGACTCTGCCGGCCGCGCTGAGGTTATCGGATCGGCGTGACGAAGGACGATTCTCCACGCGCCATCCTCCTGCCGGAAGATGGTGGTGACCCGAAGCGCAATCGGCACCAGTTTGTCCCCGCCGCCGACCTTGGATTGAAGCCGCTCGATTTCCATGACGTAGCCCAGGTCCGCTGTCGCGTACTCGGCGATTCGTTCGATGCCGATGACCTCGCCGTCTCGGTAGTTGGTAGCAGCCCGATCCATGGTCTCGGCAGCCTTTATCCATCCCTTGGCCGGCGGACCGAACGGGTTAGCGATTGTCACGTCATCCCGCCGCGAGTAGAGGTTTTTCAGAGGCTCAGGGTCCCCCTTCACAAAAGCACCCAAAGCCAGATGATCTTGCTCGATAAACCTCGTTAGATCGGAAGGTAACATCTTACCGTCCCTCGCCTGATTGGAAAAAGAACTCTACGCCCAAACCTCCACTATCGCATCCCGTCTTCGGTCTCACGAGGCTGCACAGAGGCAACGTGCAGGACGAGCCCCATTGGGATCGCAGGATTGCCCAGCGTTCCATGGTCGATGATCCAACCGCAAATATGCATTTGATGGCCCGGCGGTTTCGGCTTCCGAGTCTCTTTGTTGGATAGCGATTCGAGCGATATTGGCCAAGGATTGGACAAGAAACGGAGATTTTCGGCTAAGTGCCTGAAAAATCTGGTACGCCCAAGGGGAATCGAACCCCTGTTACCGCCGTGAAAGGGCGGTGTCCTGACCGCTAGACGATGGGCGCGCTCAGATGTGAGCGCTTATAGTTGCGTTGCACCAAACCGGCAACCCGTCTGCCGCCGCCTGCGACAACTTTTTTCATTGGCCGCAAAACCGCGCATTTTCGGCGATTTAGCCCGGTTCGATGCTGCATCTCATGCCGTCGTCAGACGGCGCACCGCGGACGTTTTGCGTGAACGAGAGAAGAACCAGCGGTTACCGCCGCCGGCGGCAGCGCCAGTTCCAGTCGCGCTCGGGACCGACGTCGATGTGAACGGATTCGGTATGGCAGTAGGTGCCGACGCCGCCGCGCCCGGGCATGCTGCGGATGTAGCTTGCCAGCTGCGATTTCGAGACGCCTGGAACCTGGATGTCGGCAGCGGCGCAATACATGTGCAGCGAATTCTTGGCGCCGTTGGCGCGGCGGTTGCGGGCCGGGTCACGATAGCCGGAGGTGACGATCATCTTCTTGCCGTAGTGGCCCTCAATCGTCTTCAGCACGCGGACCAGCGAAGGTTTTAAGCAGGCCACGTCGACATTCTCGGTCTGCTTCAAAAGACCGTTGGGCGCCAGCCGGGCCAGCCCGGCAGCGGATGCCACCTGATAGGCGCCGCCTTCATCCTCGTTCAGATCGACGTCGCTGTCGTCGTCGAGGCCGGATTTGCGCTTGATCTCGAAGAGTGCGGTCTTGCGTACGCCTGGCAGCGCGTCATCGGTGAAATGGCTGGTATCGCCGATCGAAGCCAGTTGCACCGGCTTTTCAGCCGATTTGGCCGAGGCCAAGGTGATGGTCGGCTTTGCCGCCGCCTTGGGCTGCGCCGCCGTCGATTGCTCGCCCGACCTGTTGCTGGTCTGCGGGGCAGGCGCCGCCGAGGCCGGCGTGGCGCTGAACAAAGAGGCGAGGAACCCCTTCTTCTTCGGCGCATAGGCTTGCGGCTGCGGCTCTCCGGCGGTCACATAGACCGGATTGTTCATCGCCGGTGCGGCGGTCTCGGCCTTGGACTTCGGCGCGGTCGTGCCTGCATCGGCGGTTTCAGCCTTCTGCGTTGCAGCATCGGCTTGTTCAACCGTCTGCGCGGACTGTTCCTGGGGCTGCGGCGTCTGGCCCGCAGCAGCGTCTGCGCGCGCAGGAGCCGTGACGGGGAAGCCGGCATCGGACTTGGCGCCTCCCTGAGGGGCTCCCCCCTGGGTTCCCGGCTTGCCCATTGGCACATAGCCGACCTGCTCGGGAAGGCTTGCGTCGCCCTCGGCGGTCATCGTCATCTGAGAAGTCGTGATCTGTGACGACGAATCAACGGCGATCTGTTGGGTACCAGAGGCCGTGCTGATATCCGTAGAAGAGGCGTTATAACCGGGCATGCCGACTGATAGAGACGGGTCGCCGGCCGAGGTGCAGGACGCCAGGAGCACGGAGAAAAGCGCGGCCGCAATGGCGCGGCTTTCTCCCTTCGCGAGGCGCGATCCTGCTGATTTCAAAACAAAATTCCCCCTCGATGTCCGGCCGGTACGTCATTGGCGGCGTCGAAACGTCCCGCCGAAATAAATTCCTTGTCCCCGAACGGAAACGAGACCTGTGTCAAATCCGCAAGCCCCAGAGTAATTCGACGGCTAAAGAGGAATCGAGACTGCTTGAGGGTTGACGACACCATTTCGCCCTCTTTTACCGGCGCGTCAACTCACCACACATTACAGAAGGTTACACACGCACCTTGACATAGGTGCCTGGCGCGTCGCCCAGAGTTTTCATGTGCTTGCCGGGTTTGCGGGCCGGCACGCGGGTGTTGTCCTTCGCCTCGACCCAGCGTTGCCAGTGCGGCCACCAGGAGCCGGGATGGTTTATGGCCTCGGCGATCCACTGGTCGAAGTCGCCCCCCGGCTTGCCGCCGGTCCAGTAGTGATATTTCTGCGCTGCCGGCGGATTGACGACACCGGCGATGTGGCCGGAGCCGGCCATGACGTAGTCGACTTCGCCGCCGAAATACTTCGAACCTAGGAACACCGAAAGCGCCGGCGCGATGTGATCTTCCTTCGCGGCGAGGTTGTAGACCGGGATGGTGACGTCCTTCAGCGAAACCACGCGGCCCGCCAGCTCCATCATGCCTTGCGAAAGTCTGTTCTCGAGATAGCAGTTGCGCAGATAGAAGGAATGGTTGGCCGCGCCCATGCGGGTCGAATCGGCGTTCCAGTAGAGCAGATCGAAGGGCAGGGGATCCTTGCCGCGCATGTAGTTGTTGACGACATAGGGCCAGATCAGGTCGCCCGAGCGCAGCATGTTGAAGGCGGTCGCCATCTTGGTTCCGTCGAGATAGCCTTTCTCGTTCATCGCCTTTTCGACGGCCGCAACCTGCTCCTCGTCGACGAACACTTTCAGGTCGCCGGCACAGGTGAAATCGACCTGCGTGGTGAAGAAGGTGGCCGATTTGATGCGGTGGTCGCCTTCCTGCGCCATCAGCGCCAGGGCCGCAGCCAGAAGCGTGCCGCCGACGCAATAGCCGACGGCATTGACGTCCTTTTCACCGGTGGCCTTTTCGATCGTGTCCAGGCCGTATTGCAGTCCCTCTCGGATATAAGCCTCCCAACTCTTGGTGCCGTGCCGCTCGTCCGGGTTGATCCAGGAGATGACGAAGACGGTGTGGCCCTGCTCTACTGCCCAGCGGATGAAGGACTTTTGCGGGTTGAGATCGAGAATGTAGAATTTGTTGATCCATGGCGGGCAGATCAGTAGCGGCCGCTTCAGTACGGTCTCGGTCGCCGGATCGTATTGCAAGATCTCGGCGACATCGCTGCGGCCCACCACCTTGCCGGGCGTCGTGGCGAGGTTCTTGCCGATCTCGAAGGGCGAATAATCGGCCTGCCGGAGTTTCAGGTCGCCCTTGCCGGCGGCGATGTCCTCGGCCAGCATCTTCATGCCGCGCACCAGGTTTTCGCCATTCGAAGCGACGGTCTCGCGAAACAGCTCCGGGTTGGTCAGGATGAAATTCGACGGCGATATGGCGTTGGAC
>NZ_RZSW01000387.1:0-6182 GCF_003997375.1 Mesorhizobium sp. M5C.F.Ca.IN.020.29.1.1
GGCAAAGAGGGAAACCCGAATGCCTCTGCCTACAGCACCTCCAAGGCGGCGGTGATCGGCCTGACCAAGTCTCTGGGCAAGGAACTGGCCAAGACCAAGGTGACCGTGAACTGCGTCACGCCGGCGGCGGTGCGCACCGCGATTTTCCAGCAGATGAGCCAGCAGCACATCGATTTCATGCTGTCGAAGATACCGATGGCGCGGTTTGGCGAGGTCGAGGAGGTGGCGGCGCTGATCTCGTGGATCGCTTCGGAGGAATGCTCCTTCACCACCGCCGCCGTTTTCGACGTTTCCGGCGGCCGGGCCACCTATTGAAGCAAGTTGGCCGATCTACCGCCAAGGCCGCGAGACTGGAGTTCCCGTCGCTTGCTTAGGGTCGAACCTCGACTGTCCGACGAAGACCTGCTCGACCGCTTCCAGTGCGCGGCCTTCGGCTATTTTCTGGAAACCGTGAATCCGGAGAACGGGCTGGTTGCCGACACCTCGCGGCCAAATTGGCCGGCAAGCATCGCGGTCGTCGGCTTCGCCCTGTCCTGCTATCCGGTCGGGGTCGAGCGTGGCTGGATGACTCGAGATGCCGCCGTAAAGCTGACGCTTGCCGCACTGCGCTTCTTCTGGAACAGCCGGCAAGGTAATGGCGACGACGTCACCGGCCACAAGGGTTTCTATTACCATTTCCTCGACATCCGGACCGGCCTGCGCACCTGGCGATGCGAATTGTCGATGGTTGACACTGCGCTTTTGATGGCCGGCGTGCTCGTGGCTGGCGCCTATTTCACGGGCGACAATGACGAAGAAACCGAAGTCCGCGAACTAGCGGAAGTCCTCTACCGGCGCGTCGACTGGCGATGGGCGCAAGGCAGCAATTCGACCTTGCGACAGGGGTGGAAGCCGAAGAGCGGCTTTCTGCGTTATGGCTGGGAAGGCTACAACGAAGCGACCATGCTCTACGTTCTGGCAATGGCCTCCCCGGACAAGCCAGCCTCGGACGACAGTTATGCCGGCTGGACGGCGACATATCGATGGGAAAACATCTACGGCTACGACGTGCTCTATGGCGGTCCGCTGTTCATGCACCAGTTCTCGCATGCCTGGATTGACTTCGACGGCATCCGGGATGCGTTCATGCGGGAGAAGAACTCGGACTATTTCGAAAACAGCCGCCGCGCGACCTACCTTCATCGGGATTATGCGCGGCACAACCCCTCTGGCTACGACGGCTACGGCGAAGGACTTTGGGGCCTTTCGGCGGGTGACGGGCCCGGCAACTTCCGCGCGAAGATCGAGCGGCGACCGCGCAAATTTTCCGGCTACGCGGCGCGCGGCGCACCGTTCGGCCCGGACGACGGAACGATAGCGCCGTGGTCGTATCTCGCATCGCTGCCCTTCGCGCCGGAAATCTGCCTGCCGGCGCTGCGCCACCTCAGAGAACGCCACCCTGAGGTGGTCGACAGTTTCAGGGTGCCGAGCGGTTTCAACCCCACGCTGGCGAACCGGCGGAAGTTCGGGCCGAGCGGCTGGATATCGGATGCGCATTACGGACTGGACCAGGGTATCGTCGTGCTGATGATCGAAAACCACCGCTCGCGCCTGATCTGGGACCTGATGCGGTCGAGCCCGCATATCCCTCGCGGCCTGTGCAAGGCCGGGTTCAGCGGCGGCTGGCTATCGCAGCCGGCGGACCCTAAGGACCGTGCTGAATGACGGCTACCGCCCAGCTGTCGCTGTCGTGTCGACAATAAGATGTTCGCCCTTCCCAGCAACTCGCGCTTGCTGGGAAGGGAGTCACTGGCCTGCTCGCATGTTCGATTTCATTTGGCCCGGCAAGTAACCGGCATGATTAGCCGGCGAACGTGTAGGCGGTCTTCACTGTGGTGTAGAACTCCGCCGCGTAGCGGCCCTGCTCGCGCGGGCCGTAGCTCGATCCCTTGCGGCCGCCGAAAGGAACATGGAAATCGACGCCCGCCGTCGGCAGATTGACCATCACCATGCCGGCCTCCGAGTTGCGCTTGAAATGCGTGGCGTGCTTGAGGCTCGACGTGCAGATGCCCGACGTCAGCCCGAACGGCGTGTCGTTGGCCACCGCCAGCGCCTCGTCATAGTCCTTGACGCGGATGACGCTGGCCACAGGCCCGAAGATCTCCTCGCGCGAGATGCGCATGGCGTTGGTGGCTTGCGTAAACAGCGCCGGTTGCAGGTAGAAGCCGCGGGTTTCGCGATCGAGCCGCTCGCCACCGAAGGCCAGATCGGCGCCTTCCTGGCGGCCGATGGCGATATAGTCTTCGTCCTGTTTCAACTGGCTCTGGTCGACCACCGGTCCGATCTGGGTTTTGGCATCGAGAGCGTCGCCGACGGCCAGCTTGCCCAGGCGATCTTTCATCGCGTCGACGAAGCGGTCATGGATGCCGTCCGTCACCACCAAGCGGGACGATGCCGTGCAGCGCTGGCCGGTCGAGAAGTATGCGCCATTGATCGCGCAGTCGACGGCGACCGCAAGATCTGCATCGTCGAGCACGACAAGCGGGTTCTTGCCGCCCATTTCGAGCTGGAACTTGCGCATGTGCTCTACGCTGGCGGCAGCCACGCGCTTGCCGGTGCCGACCGAGCCGGTGAAGGTGATGGCATTGAGGTCAGGGCTGTCGAGCATGGCCTGGCCGACCACCGAACCCTTGCCCATGACGAGATTGAGCACGCCCTTCGGCAGGCCGGCGCGGTGCAGGATGTCGACAATGGTCCAGGCGCTCTCCGGAACCAACTCGGCCGGTTTGAAGACGATGGTGTTGCCGTAGGCCAGGGCAGGAGCGATTTTCCACGCCGGAATGGCGATCGGGAAATTCCACGGCGTGATGATGCCGACGACGCCGACCGCCTCCCGCGTGATTTCGACACCGACGCCGGGCCGCACGCTTGGAACCAGCTCGCCAGACAGGCGCAGCGTCTCACCAGCAAAGAAGTCGAAGATCTGGGCGGCCCGCACGGTCTCGCCAATGCCCTCGACCAGCGTCTTGCCTTCTTCGCGCGCCAACGCCCGGCCGATTTCATCTTTACGCGCGGTGATCTCGTCCGACGCCTTCCTCAGCACCGCATGGCGTGCCAGCAGGCCCGATCGGGACCAAGCCGGAAATGCCGCTTTCGCCGCCGCGATGGCCTGCCGGGCCTGCTCGGCGTCCCCAGACGCATACTCGCCGACCACATCGTCGAGATTGGACGGGTTGATGTTGCGGGAGCCGGCGTCGCCCACCCACTCGCCACCGATGAGGTTCTTTCGAAACGGGATCATGTCGCTGTCTTCCTTGTCGTCCTTCGATTGCTGTCTATCTGGACCACCGGCCGCCACACCGCAAGGCCGCCAGCGGCAAAGTTCTCTTGCTCGACAGGCATGTGCTAGGTGTCGAGGCGGTAAAAGTTGATTCTAGTGTTGTGCGACGCGGATCGCACCGGGAGGAACCGCCATGTCCGACAGCGTGTTGCCGCTGGTGATCAGCGCGCCCGAGCCGCGCACGCTCGACCTGATTTTCACGTCCGAGGCACTGGCGAGATTCCGCGCCAAATATCGTATCGTCGAATCGTCGCCAGAAGGCGTCGCGGCCCTGCCGGCCGACGTGCTCGCCGAGGCGCGCTACATCGTCGGCCAGCCGCCGATCGCGCCGGAGACGCTCGACAAGATGCGAACACTGCGCTGCGTCTTCAATGTCGAGAGCAACCTCATCAACAACATGCCGTATGAGACGCTTTTTTCGCGCGGCATCCATGTTGTTACCACCGGCCTGGTCTTTGCCGAGCCGGTGGCCGAGCTCGGCCTCGCCATGGCGCTCAACCTCGCCCGCGACATCGTCGACGCTGACCTCGCGTTTCGTGAGGGCAAGGAGCTGTGGGGCGGCGACGGCAACCGGAAGGCGCGGCTTCTGTCCGGTGCTGATGTCGGTATCATCGGCTTTGGCGATCTCGGCCGTGCGCTCAACCGGCTGCTGTTAGGCTTTCGCACGCGGACCAGGGTATTCGATCCGTGGCTGCCGCCGTCGATCCTCATCGAGAACGGCGTCGAGCCGGCTACGCTCGACAGGGTTCTGTCGACCAGCGATTTCGTCTTCGTCGTCGCTTCGGTGACCAGCGAAAACCAAGGGTTTCTCGGCGCTGACGCCTTTGCCAGAATGCGCACTGGAGCCGCGTTCATCCTGCTCAGCCGTGCCGGTGTGGTCGATTTTCCGGCGCTGATGGAGGCCGTTCGCAGCGGCCACATCGTCGCCGCCAGCGACGTGTTTCCGGAAGAGCCGCTGGCGCAGGATCATCCCGTGCGCACGCTGCCCGGCTTCCTGCGTTCCGCCCACCGGGCCGGCGCGCTCGACATCGCTTTCAAGCGCATGGGCGACATGGTGCTGGAGGACATGGACCTGATCGACCGCGGCCTGCCGCCGATGCGTTCGAAGCGGGCCGAACGCGAGACCGTTTCGCGGATGCGTTCGAAGCCAGTCGACAAGAACTGAGCCGCAAGCCAGCGCCTGCATCGGTTTCTCAGATGGCGAACGACCAGAACAGGCAGGCCAGTGTCGCAGCGGCGAAGACGACGAAGAATAGGCTTCTCAGCAGGATATTGCGGCGCAACTCGTTCATGAAGAGATGGCATCCGACGACTGCTGCGACAAGCAGGAAGCGCCAGTTCAGCAGCGCCGGCAAGATGTTGCCCCGATCGAAAGCCCACCTGGCAGCGAGACAGCCAATGATGGCCGCGAACAACACGATGACTGTCCAGAAGATCGCATCCGCGGCGTTCGTCAGGACGGCGCTGGCGGCTCTGATCGGCAGGATCATCATGAGCAGCGCGCTGAAGAAGTAGACTGATGCAAGCGGGATAAACGTTCCGGCATCGGCGACGTCGTCCAGGCGTTTTGCGCCGATCGCACCATAAGGATAGCCATGCCTGGCCACTGCCAGGCTGAGCGCCATCAGCAAAGCCGTCAATATGGCGACCAATGCGAATGAAGTGAGGGCTTTGCTCATAAGGGTCCTGTTCGGAACGAATCGAATGAGGACGTTGGTAGCCCATGGTTTGTAAATTGCTGGTAAGCGTCGAGGCCCGGCGTGACAGAGTTTCTCGACGCCCTCACTCCGCCGCTTGAAGGCGTCGCGCCTCAATGATGGTCCTGATCTCGGCGCGGCAGGAGCCGCAGTTGGTGCCGGCATGCAGGGTGGCGCCGATCGCCTCGACGCTGGTGCAGCCGCCGCGTACCGCCTCCGCGATCTGATTGGCGCCGACCCCGAAACAGGAGCAGACGACGGCGCCACGATCGACGGTATTGCCGCCCGGCCGCCCGGCTACGATCGCCAGCCGCCCGCGCCGATCGGCATGGTCCGCACTCAACTGCTCCACCGCCCAGCTGCGCGACACCGCGACCGGCTTGGGCGCAAGATAGAGCGCGCCAGCCAGCCGGCTGCCGGCGAAGCGGGCAAAGCGATAGTGCCCGCCGGCGACATCTTGATAGGCGAGCGTCTCGCCTTGCGCGTCCGCGCCAAAAAGCGAAGCTGCGAAAACCGGCCAATCCCGGCCAGCTTCCAGTGCAAGCTCGAGGCGCCAGCCGGCGGCGCAACGGGCGAGGCTCCAATAGTCGGCGTCGATCAAGCCCGGCCGTTCGGCAAGCACGGCGAAGCCGAAGGCGGCGGCAGCAAAGCGTTCCACGCGGGCGGCAATATTCTTCGAGGCCGGCTGGCCTGAAATCGCATCGGTGATGGGTGCCACCAGCGCATCGACGCGAGCACGCGCTGAGAACTGGTCCGTCCAGTGCATCGGCACGAAGACTGATCCCGGGCGCTGCCGCGCTGTCACCAGCGCGCGAACCAGCACCTCGCCGTGCCCAGTCGAGACGCGCACGATGTTGGCATCGCCGATGGCGAAGTGCTGCGCATCCAGCGGATGGATTTCGGCGAAGGGCTCGGCCATGTGCTGCGACAGCCGCTGGCTCTTGCCGGTCCGCGTCATGGTGTGCCAATGGTCGCGAATCCGCCCGGTGTTGAGGATCAGCGGATAGTCCGGGCTGGTGCGGATGTGTGCAGTCGGGTGGATGGCGATGAAACGCGCCTTGCGGTCGGGCGTGTAGTAGCCGCCATTGGCGAAGAAGCGGATACCCTCCCCCTTGAGGGGAGGGTCGGCGAGCGAGCTTTGCGCAGCAAGGCGAGAGAGCCGGGGT
>NZ_RZSW01000388.1:0-6178 GCF_003997375.1 Mesorhizobium sp. M5C.F.Ca.IN.020.29.1.1
CAGGGCCGACAGCATCATGAGACGCCGAATTGGACGAAAGTCAAATGCAGAAGTGCTTAAATAAAAGGGGCGGCCCGAAAACCGCCCCTACTTATAAAAAAAGCTGTGACTTTCGTTATTCTGCTGCGATTGCGTGCTTGGGTTGAACGGCTGCAGAATAGTCGTTCATCAGAGTCTTGGCAATTTCACCCACCTCGAATCGGTATGGACCGATCTCTGAAACGGGCGTCACCTCGGCCGCTGTTCCGGTGAGGAAGCACTGCTGGAAGCCTTCGAGCTCTTCCGGCATAATGGTGCGCTCGATCACCTCGAAGCCGCGATCCTTGGCAAGGCCAATCACCGTACGGCGGGTGATGCCGTCGAGGAAGCAATCGGGGGTGGGCGTGTGGATCTTGCCGTCCTTGACGAAGAAGATATTGGCGCCGGTCGCTTCCGCAACCTGGCCGCGCCAGTCGAGCATCATGGCGTCGGCATAGCCCTTGGCTTCGGCGGCATGCTTGGACATGGTGCAGATCATGTAGAGGCCGGCAGCCTTCGATTTCGACGGCGCGGTGCGCGGATCGGGGCGGCGCCATTCGGCCAGATCGAGACGGATGCCCTTCAGCTTCTGTGCCGGATCGAAATAGCTCGGCCACTGCCAGATGGCGATGGCGCAGTTGATCCGGCTGTTTTGCGCCGAAACGCCCATTTGTTCGCTGCCGCGCCAGGCGATCGGCCGGACATAGGCATCCTGGAAACCCTGCTTCTTCAACAGCGTGCGGCAGGCGTCGTCGATCTCGGCAACCGAATAGGGAATCTTGAAGCCGAGCAGGCGTGCCGATTCGTGCAGGCGCTCGCTGTGGTCGGTCAGCTTGAAAATCTCGCCGCCATAGGCGCGCTCGCCCTCGAACACCGCGCTGGCGTAGTGCAGGCCATGGGTCAGCACGTGGATCTTGGCGTCGGCCCATTTGACGAACTCGCCGTTCATCCAGATGAAGCCGTCCATTTGGTCAAAGGGAACGGATGCCATGGTAACCTCCCGCGGGCGGCCGCCCGCACATTATCGTTGCGCGTTTCTTGTCAGCCGCACCGGGCGGCCGGTATCTCGAAGCGTAGGCGGATATATAAGCTCTGGCAAACACAGGAAGTTCCGGAAAAACGGCCTTCCCTTGCCTTTTCGTTCGCAATCCGCCGAAAAGCTTGTCAAAAATTAGCATTGCCGGGAAATTACGTCAATAGTACTGACATAATTTCCCTTTCGCACGGAGAAAAGATGACAGATCGCAGCCACCCAGCCGGAAAACCGATCAGGACGGCGATCACCGACGAGGACGGCATCGACTTTGCCATCATCGAACTGTTCTTCTTCGCCTATCGCGATTTTACCTCCGATCCGGACCAGATCCTGTCCGACTATGGCTTCGGCCGGGCCCATCACCGGGTTCTGCATTTCGTCAATCGCAGGCCTGGCCTGACGGTCGCCGAACTCCTCGACGTGCTGAAGATCACCAAGCAGAGCCTGGCGCGCGTGCTCAAGCAGCTGATCGACACCGACCACATCGTCCAGCTGCAGGGCCCGCGCGACCGCCGCCAGCGCGAGCTCTATCCGACAGCCAAGGGCCGCGCTCTGGCACTGGCGCTGGCACGGCCACAGTCACGCCGCATCCATGCTGCATTGGAAGATGCCGGAGCCACCGAACGCACCTTGATCGAGCGCTTCCTGGAAGCAATGGTCAATCCGGAACTAAGAGCGCAGATCGACATTGTGCCCGCAAAAACGTCAGGGAAAAGCCATGGAGACCATCGAAAGGGTTGATCAACCGGCAGCACCGGACGACGACGCGCCGCATCTGCTGGTGATTGATGACGATACCCGTATCCGCAATCTTCTCAAACAATATCTGACCGAAAACGGCTTTCGCGTCACCGTTGCCGGAAATTCCGGCGAAGCGCGGCGCAAGCTCGCCGGCCTCGATTTCGATCTGCTCGTGCTCGATATCATGATGCCGGGCGAAACCGGTGTCGATCTGGCCAAGGCGCTGCGGGCAAGCAAGAACGTGCCGATCCTGATGCTTACCGCGCTCTCCGAGACCGACAGCCGGATTACCGGGCTCGAGGCCGGAGCCGACGACTATCTGCCGAAGCCTTTCGATCCCCGCGAATTGATCCTGCGCATCAACAACATCCTGCGCCGCGGCGGTCCGGCAACGACGCCCAAAGTCGAGCAACTGGTCTTCGGCCCTTACACGTTCCAGATCGCCAGGCGGGAGCTCAAGCGTGGCGGCGAGGCTCTGAAGCTGACCGACCGCGAGCAGGAGATCCTGGCGATCTTCGCGGCGCGGGCCGGCGAAACGATACCGCGTCATGAGCTTGTCGGCGACGAGTCCGAAGTCGGCGAACGCACCATCGACGTCCAGATCAACAGGCTGCGCCGCAAGATCGAACGCGATCCATCCAATCCGGTCTGGCTGCAGACCGTGCGCGGTATTGGGTATCGGCTCAGCGTGGAATAGACTGACGCCCACAGCCCCTTGTTGAGTGGCTGAAGATGAGCAACGAGGGCGAATGGCGACCACGCAACTGGAACGGCCGGGAGATCGCGGCTTGAGCGCTCGCGCCACGCGGGTACTGAAGGCGGTGCCGCTCGCCTGGAAACGGTTCTGGCGCCTCGTTTCGCTTTACATGCCGAAGCGGCTCTATGCCCGCTCGCTGATCATCGTCATCGCACCGATGATCCTGCTGCAATCGGTCCTCGCCTTTGTCTTCATGGAACGCCACTGGCAGACCGTGACACAGCGCCTGTCGCAGGCCACGGTCCGCGACATTGCCGCAATCGTCGACCTGGTGGAAACCTATCCGAACGACGCCGACTACGCCAACATCATCCGCATCGCGCAGGATCGCATGCAGCTGAAGATCGACTTGCTTCCGCCCGATCCGCTGCCGGCGCCCGGTCCAAAGCCGTTCTTCTCGATCCTCGACGAAATTCTCTCGTCCGAGATCACCCATCAGATCAACCGTCCATTCTGGATCGATACGGTCGGCAATTCCAATATCATCGAGGTCCGCGTCCAGCTCGAGGGCAAGGTGCTGCGCGCCTTCGTGCGCCGCAGCCAGGCCTATGCCTCGAACACGCACATTTTCCTGATCTGGATGGTCGGCACCTCGCTGGTGCTACTGATGATCGCCATCCCTTTCCTGCGCAATCAGATCCGGCCGATCCTGACGCTGGCCGAGGCCGCCGAAAGTTTCGGCAAGGGCCGGCCGATGCCGCTCGATTTCCGTCCGCGCGGCGCCGAGGAGGTTCGCCGCGCCGGCTTTGCCTTCATCCAGATGCGCGAGCGTATCGAACGCCAGCTCGAACAGCGCACCGCCATGCTGACCGGCGTCAGTCATGATTTGAGAACCATCCTCACCCGCTTCAAGCTGCAACTTGCGCTGACCGGGACCAAGGCCGACACCGAGGCGCTCGGCCAGGATATCGATGACATGCAGTCGATGCTGGAAGGCTATCTCGCCTTTGCCCGCGGCGAGGCGACGGAAGACGCCGGCCGTTTCAATCTTGAAGCCTATTTCGACAAGCTCGGCGAGGAGGCCACGCTGCGCAAACGCAAACTGTCGACCACGCTCGCCGGCGACCCAAACTTGCATGTGCGGCCCCACGCCTTTGCCCGCCTGTTGTCCAATGTCGTCGGCAACGCCTTCCGTTACGCCAAGACGGTGGAGATCAACGCGAATCACGGCCGCGGCTCGCTGCTCGTCACTATCGACGACGACGGTCCGGGCATTCCGCCCGAAAAGCGCGAGGACGTGTTCAAGCCTTTCGTGCGGCTTGACGAGGCCCGCAATCTCGACGCCAGCGGTACCGGCCTTGGCCTTGCCATCGCTCGCGACATTGCCCGTAGCCACGGCGGCGACATCATGCTGGACAAGAGCCCGCTCGGCGGCTTGCGCGCCGTCATCAAGGTTCCGGCCTGATCAGAGCGACGTGCGTCCAATTGGACGCACAAAGTACGCTCTGACACTTTTGAACCTACGCATCGTGCTTTCCTGTGGTTGTAGACGGCCATCGGCTATGCCTTCATCGGGGCGTCATGAAACCATGCTGAAGAGCGCGCATGAAGCGCGTGATCCTGATTGATTCGGCCTTGCGGCCTCGCATCAAGGAAATCGACGACCTTTCAAGCAAAGGGCAGCTATGCGCATCCTGATGGTCACCGACGCCTGGCGCCCGCAAATCAACGGCGTCGTCCACACGCTGGAACGGCTTTCGGAAACCCTCAAATCCTTCGACGTTGAGACGGACTTCCTGACCCCGAACATATTTCGCACCTTGCCCCTGCCGACCTACCCGGATATCCGGCTGGCGCTGACGAGGCCAGGCCACGTCGCGCGCCTGATCGAAGCGCGCACTCCCGATCATATCCATATCGTCACCGAAGGCCCGCTCGGCATCATGGCGCGGCGCTATTGCCGCAAGGCCGGCCGGCCGTTCACGACAAGCTATCACACGCGCTTTCCGGAATATCTGAGCGCGCGGCTGCCAATACCGGAAGCCTGGGCCTATCGCTGGCTTCGCGATTTCCACAATTCCGGACAAGGCACACTGGTCGCCACACAATCGCTGGCGGACGATCTGTCGGCGCGCGGCTTCACCAAGCTCAGGCCATGGACGCGCGGCGTCGACACCGACCATTTCCGCCCGGACAAGCAGAAGGATCTGGGGCTCAAGCGACCGATCTTCCTCTGTGTCGGCCGCGTTGCGATCGAAAAGAACCTGGCCGCCTTCCTCGACCTGGATTTGCCCGGCAGCAAGGTAATCGTCGGCGAGGGACCGGAGTTGGCCAGGCTCAAGGCCAGATACCCCGATGCCCATTTCCTTGGCCACCGCCCGAACGACGAACTGGCCGAAATCTACGCCTCGGCCGATGTCTTCGTCTTTCCCAGCCGCACCGACACGTTCGGCAATGTCATCATCGAGGCGCTGGCCAGCGGCACGCCGGTCGCAGCCTATCCGGTGACCGGACCGATCGACATTGTCGGCGACGGCGTTGGCGGAGCGGTGTCGAACGATTTGCGTGAAGCCGCGCTCGCCGCGCTCCACGTCGACCGCGCCGAGGCGCGCCAACGGGCAATGCGCTATAGTTGGAAGGCCTGCGCGGAAATGTTCCTGGAGACGGTTGAAGAGGCGCTGGGCACCACGCGAAAACTAGCCGCCTGAGAAGGCCTTGCTAGAACAGTCGGCCACCGTCAGGCACCCTGCGTTCGATTGCGCCGAGGACGACAGCACCCTCCTCGTCGGGAAAGCCAAGCGTCAGCACTTCCGATATGAAGGGTCCGATCTGCCGCGGCGGAAAATTGACCACCGCGAACACCTGCCGGCCGATCAGCGTCTCGGGCGCATAATATTTGGTGATCTGCGCCGACGATTTCTTCACCCCGATCGCCGCGCCGAAATCGATCTTCAGCTTGATCGCCGGCTTGCGCGCCTCGGGGAACGGCTCGGCCTCGACGATCGTGCCGGCGCGGATATCGACCCGGTCGAAATCGGCGAAGCTGATCTCGGGCTTGCGCTGGCTGCTCGAACTCATTGAGGGTCAGGTCTGGCTCAGGCGTTTCCGTAGGTCTCGAACAGGACGCCGGCCAGCGCATCCTTGGCCGAGGTTCCCGACCAGACGACGAACTGGAACGCCTGGAAATAGCATTCGCAGGCTTCCAGAGCCGACGACAACAGCACCTCGACCTGCTGGCTCGACGGCTCGACCCCGCCGGCGAGCAGCAGTGACTGGCGGAACATGATCGCGCCTTCCTGTTCCCAGAGGTCGAAATGGCCGAACAGCATCTGCTCGTTGATCAGCGAAAGCAGCCGCATCACTTCGAGCGCGCGCGCCTCCGGCACCTTGATGTCGAAAGCGCAAGCCAGATGCAGCGCCTCGAAATCCTCCATCCAGGAGAATGAGACGTGGTAGTCGGTCCAGCTTCCGGCAACCGAAATCGAAATCTCGTCATCGCCGGCCCGTTCGAAGGACCAGTCGTTGTTGTGGGCCACCTGCTCGATAACATCCACGGGATGGATTTCGCGCGAGAATTCGAGTTCGAGAAGTTCCATGAATGCTTCCAATCGGTGCATCGCAGCAACCCGAAAATCGATTCGATTTTCGAAAGGCGCGAAGGAAACATTCAAAGATCTAGGGAATAC
>NZ_RZSW01000389.1:0-6170 GCF_003997375.1 Mesorhizobium sp. M5C.F.Ca.IN.020.29.1.1
GTCGTGGGTCTCGTCATCCCGACTGGATATTCATTCAATCTGGACGGTACCAATATCTACATGACGCTCGCGGCCCTCTTCATCGCCCAGGCGACGAACACTGATTTGTCAATTGGCGACCAGATCCTCCTGCTACTGATTGCGATGCTTTCCTCGAAGGGTGCGGCAGGCGTCACCGGCGCTGGCTTCATCACTTTGGCCGCTACGCTCTCTGTCGTACCGAGTGTTCCCGTTGCTGGAATGGCTCTAATACTCGGCGTGGACCGCTTCATGTCGGAATGCCGCGCGCTGACGAATTTAGTCGGCAACGCGGTGGCATCGCTCGTTGTCGCCCGCTGGGAAGGCGAATTGGACCAGTCGCGGATGGAAGCCGCCTTCCGCGGTTAGGGCTTTCCGCGATTTCAAACTGGCCACCCCACCGACCAAGGTTGCAGCAGCGCCACCTGTATCGAGGGGTTTGGCCACAACAATCGAATCGCCAGGCTCCAAAGAGTGCTCAGCGGGAAATAAAAGCACTAACGCGGTGAGTAATACAAACAATATGGACGACCTAAGCAAACGAACGGTTCACGGATACGCATCTGGTTGCACTTGGAGCGCTGTTCGTCGAATCCACTGTCGAGCGCGGGGTGTGGGAATTACTTCACCTTGCCGCCCCAAGCCGTCGCCGGGGCGCACCGGATGACGGAGAACCGGCCGATCAGAATCGCCAGCGGCAAGCGCGTCACAATTGCCGATCTAGCCCGCGAAGCCGGAGTCAGCGTGGCAACAGTCGATCGGGTTCTGAACGTACGCCTTCCGGTGCGGGAGGAGACCGCCCGGCGGGTCCATGCGGCCGCGCACGCGATCGGCTATCATGCTGCCGGCCTCATCAAACAGCGCTTGCAGCAGCACCTGCCGCACTACAAGCTGGGCTTCATCTTGAGAAAACCTGCCCACCATTTTTACCAAGATTTCGCTCGCGAGATCGAAGCGTCGGTCAGTTTGGCCCAATCCTTTCACGGCCTTCCGGTCATCGAGTTCGCGCAGTCACATTTGCCGCGTGACCTGCTCCCGCTTCTTAAGGACCTTGGAAGCCGCTGCCAGGCGATCGCCATGGTGGCGGCCGATCACCCGAAGATCACAGCATCAGTCGAGGAGCTCAAAGCGAAAGGTATCCCGGTTTTTTCGCTGCTGTCTGACTTCGCCGACGGCGTGCGCGAGGGCTATATCGGCCTCAACAACCGCAAGGTCGGACGGACTGCCGCTTGGGTGTTTTCCAAGGCCGCAAAACGGCCCGGCAAGGTGGCGGTGTTTGTCGGAAGCCACCGTTTCCAGGCCCATGCGCTCCGGGAAATCGCCTTTCGTTCGTATTTTCGTGAGAACGCGCCAAAATTCGAGGTGCTTGATACGCTCGTGAACCTTGATAAACGGCAGCTCACTTACGAAAAATTGCTGGATCTTATGCACCGGGAACCAGAGCTCGTCGGCTTCTATATGGCCGGCGGGGGGATAGAGGGGGCAATTTCCGCGCTCCGAGAAGAGGGGAGCGGTCAGGATCTCGTCGCGATCGTGAGTGAAATCACGCCGCAGTCACGTGGGGCGCTTGCGGATGACATCTTGACGATGGCGGTCGGCACGCCAATGCGCCGACTTTGCCAGGAGCTGATAATGGCAATGGAGCGGGCCATCAAAGCCGGCGTCGCGGAGAGCCCGGGGCAGACATTTCTGCCGTTCGACATCTATCTTCCAGAAAATGTTTGAGCTTGATGGATTTCTATCATGAGCGCCCAGTTTCTTTCACCGATGAAAGGAAAGCTCGATTGACTAGGCGGTCTCTGTCCGATCTGTGAACCGGCGTGGTTCCGTCTTGAAAGAAGCCGGATGCCGATATGGCGGCCGCGCTTCATGGAAGGAAAGTCAAGCAATGCGCCAGGTATCGCCCCGCTTTGAACTCGATCACATGGCGGCGCCCCGCCTTGACGTCAGTGCGCTTTTCGCGCTTGCCCGTGACCAAGGCCTGACCGACGTCCAAATCCGTTACCCTCATTTCAGCAATCCTGTCGCACGCGGCATTCCGGCTGCGGACGTCCGGTTTGCCGCTACCGAAGCGGGCGTCACGATCATCTCTGTCAACGCCTTGCAGCGCTTCGACGACTGGACTCCAACGCGTCAGGCCGAGGCAAGCAACCTCGCCGATTATGCGACGGCGTGCGGGGCGGAGACGCTCGTGCTGGTGCCGGCCAACCGCAGCTCGTGGCCCGCCAATGGCGAGCGCCAGGACAATCTTCGTTTCGCTCTAAACGAGATCAAGCCAATCCTCCAGTCGCGGGGTCTGATCGGTCTCATCGAGCCGCTGGGTTTCCGAACCTGCTCGCTTCGATCAAAGAAGGAAGCGGCCGAGGCCGTTGCCGCGGTTGATGGCCAGTCCGTCTTTCGCCTCGTGCACGACACGTTCCACCACACCCTGGCCGGGGAGACATGCCTGTTCTGCGAGCTTACTGGCCTGGTGCACATTTCAAGCGTAAATGACCCGACCTTCTGGATTTACCCCGATCGCTTTCTTGGAGGTTCCGACAATGGCAGCCAGATTCAGGCGCTGCTGGATGGCGGCTACGCGGGACCTTTCTCGTTCGAGCTGGTCGAGGAAGTCCATTCTCTGGACGATCTCGCAGGCGCACTTGCCGCCAGCATCGACTTTATCCAGCGAGGGCTATTGTCGTCAGAGTAGATGGTGACAGGAGTAGTGAATATAGGTGCGCCTGAATTTTCCGTGGGTTCACAGCGGGGCAGCCATCCGAGATGCCTCCTGCATCATTATCTCCCGCATCCAGATGCTTGCCGGATCGCTATTGTGGAGGGCCGGCCATTGGAGGGTCTCGGTGAATGTGGGAAATGGCAGCGGAAGTTCGATGACCCGCAGGGGGAACGTTTTTTCGAAATGCCTGACCAGCCGCAAGGGCATGGTCGCTATACGAGTTGTGCCGGACACCATAGGTGGGATCATGCTGAAGCCCTGCACGGCGACCTCGACACGTCTCTTAAGGCCATGCTCAAGCAAAAACCATTCCTCGATAGACGGCTTCATCGTACGCCCGAACCTGACCGCGACGTGCCTCATCGACATGTATCTCTCGAATGTAAGCTGCTGTGGCAGCTGCTTGTTTGTCGGACAGCCTACGCACACGAGCTTCTCGTCAAACAGCGCAACGCTTGAATGCACACTCGACGTGAACATATCCGGTAGAATTAGAAAATCGACGTCACCGCGCCGGAGAAGCTCATCGGGGCTATCGTCGACAGGCAGCAGTTCGAAGCTGACGGCGGGGGCTTCCCGTGAAATACGCTCCACAAGCTTTTCGAAAAACACGAGCGTGACGAAATCGGAAAGAATGATCCTGAAGAGGCGATCGGATCGAGCTGGGTTAAACGGATCCGAAGAAATAATCGAGCACTGGATGTGCTGGAGAGCGTCGCGAACTGCAGGGGCAAATGCTGCCGCACGCGGAGTTAGAAAACGTTCGCGGCCTCTTATCGTAAATAGTTCATCGCGGAAATAATCGCGCAGTCGGGCGACGGCCGCACTCATGGCGGGCTGACTCAGGTTGATCCTGCGTGCCGCCGCCGAGAGATTACGCTCCGTCAGCAGTGCGTCGAGCACAACGAGGAGATTTAGATCAAGCCCTTTGAAACGCATGTCATCAGCCATCCATCGGATGGATGCCTTTAACTGAAACAAACGACTTTAACAATATAACCTTCTTGCAATCTTTTGTCGCAAAAAGTTTACGATGGATGACGTTAAGGTCCGACATGTCAACGGCGTGATCTGCCGAAGCGAGCAATCGTACGGTAGTGTGCAGGCTGCCGTGAGGCCTGTGCCAATTCTATCGGCGAAGCCAATGCAGCAGTTCGGCAGCGTTCTTGAGAGCTGTTGTAGGCTCGGCCTAAGCCCATTGGCGCAAGCCTGTCTGAACGAAGCGCCTAGCCTTGTCGTTGGCTTGGGCGTTTACGGCCGGGTGAAGACTTTGCAGGTGGCCCGGAAAGCGTTTGACTGTAGCAGAAGCAATTGTCGGTCATTACGCGCTCGACCCGGGTGCCCAGCTTGGCATAAGGGCTACGGCGGCCTCCACGAAGGCACCGGCACTCGTCTTGCGCTCATCCGGCATGACGTCCTGCGATGCCCCCGAGCGGATGAGTTCGCCCGGATGCTCCCGGTCACGACGCACGGGTTCGGGTTCCAAGCCGCTCAGTTTGTTCAGGCCCAATCGGTGTAGGACGCGGCAGAAATACGAGCGTGACGAAATCGGAAAGAATGATCCTGAAGCGGCGATTGGGTAGAGCCGGGTCAACTATCCGACGAAATAAACGAGCACTGGATGGGCAGGAGAGCGTCGCGAACTGGAGGGCAAGAGCTTTCGGACGCAGCGTTAATTTTGAATACGTCCGCGGCCATGGTCGCGAGCTCGTCGCGCAAATAATCGAGCAGCCGAGCGCTGGCCGCACTCATGACCGGCTGGGCCCGGTTGATCCTGCATGCCGCGCCCATGAGGTTGCGCTCTGTCGGGAGCGCGTCGAGTTCAACGAGGAGATGTTAGTTCACGACCTTTGAAACGCGTGGTCAACTATCCAAAGTGTGGATGCCTTTCATTGAAACAAACGATTTTATCAATGCTCTGGAATCTTGCATGGGCAGAAGCAGCCTCGCTCGACGAGCCGCCGCCTCTACTGGCAGCGGCATCACGCTGTTGAAGCGAGCAGCGCAGCGGCTACTGTTTCCGCACAACTCGGATGGCAATTGGGGCAAGTCCGCACATGTCGTCACGTACGCTGAACGCCGCAGGTACAGCCAAATTGTGGGCGGGGCGTTTCTCCCGTTTTGATAGAACTCTATCAAGCTGACAATTTTCCTCGCACAAATGCAAGGAGAGCTCGATTGACTACCCTCCCTCTCTTGCGTCAACGATGGGTTTGCAGGTTGCGGTGCGGCAGAAGCCGGACAGAACGGCGACCGGTCGAGTAAAGGCCTGCGCAAACAAGCCCGCATATTGCGGGCGCCCGACGAGGAGAAGAAGGCGCTCGTCCTGGTGATAGGCAACGATGGCTCAGGCGCCATTGCCATTTGCCGAGGGCGTCCGCGCGCCGGAAAGCTTCGAGGCAACGAAGGCGCGAGATCGGAGGGTGACAATGATGAAATGCAACGTAGCTCACCGTTCCGTGAAGTTCTGTCGGCGGATGGCGGAGTGGGACGGGCTGCCAAATGGAGCGTAAGAAAGTTATCAAGGAGATGATTGGCGACAGTCCGGCGCTGCGCAAGCTGCGTGAGGAGATCGGCAAGGTGGCCAAGACGAAGACTACGGTCCTGGTGCGAGGTGAATCCGGAACCGGGAAGGAGCTGGTTGCCAAGGCCATTCACGAGCTCTCGCCCCGTGCCAAGCAGCCCTTCATCAAGGTCAATTGCGCGGCGCTCACCGAGACGCTTCTGGAATCTGAATTGTTCGGTCATGAGAAGGGTGCCTTCACCAGCGCATTCAATTCACGCAAGGGGCGCTTTGAGGCTGCCGATAAAGGCACATTGTTTCTGGACGAGATTGGCGAAATATCGGCCTCGTTCCAGGCTAAGCTACTGCGTGTCCTGCAGGAGCAGGAGTTTGAGCGTCTCGGGAGCAACCACACCATTAAAGTCGATGTTCGCGTGATCACCGCAACGAACAGGGACTTGGAAAAGGCGGTTCGATCCAATGAGTTCCGGGAGGACCTCTATTATCGCATCAACGTCGTCCCTTTGCGCGTGCCGGCATTGCGCGAAAGACGAGGTGATATTCCGCTCTTGGCCGCTGAGTTTCTCAAAAATTTCAATGCTGAGAATGATCGCACGCTGACCTTCACTCCCGAAGCGATTGAGGCGCTAATGAACTGCGATTTTCCAGGCAACATCCGAGAGCTCGAAAACTGCGTTCACCGGACAGCGGTTCTGGCGACGGGTCCATCAATCCTCAGAACTCACCTTGCCTGTTGCGTCGGTCAATGCTTCGCTAAGGCGCTTTGGAAGGACGGACCGTGTAAGATCGCGCAACAGCCGGAGCCGACGCCATCGACCGAGGCTTCGGCCGCCGTTGCCGTCCCGCCCGTCGGCAGCGGGCAAGCGCCGGTAGGGCCTGCCGCGGCAGCCCACTTGAATGGTCGGAGGG
>NZ_RZSW01000038.1:0-22670 GCF_003997375.1 Mesorhizobium sp. M5C.F.Ca.IN.020.29.1.1
CATCTATGGTGGCGACAAGATTGTCGTCTTCGCCTCGAAATCGAAAATTGCGCTGAACAATCTCAAGGACGCCCTCGGCGTCGCCTCGAGTGCAGCCCGAATTGCGGTGATCCCGGGAATATAACCATGGCCCGTCAGAATTCAGGATCCAGACAAACCTAGGATTACGTCGCACTATGCTCGATCGTAACAGACAGCATCAAATTGCAGGCCCAGGACATGGCCAAGCCTTGTCTCCCGACCTGTATTATGACGGTGCGCAAAACTATAGCTCGTATGGCCGCGATTATTCGGAGCAGGACGAGGGCTTCAATCCGCTCAGGCTGCTGTTTTACGTTGTCCAGTATCGGTGGCTGATCGTCATGATGGCAGCAGCCGGGCTGGTTGCCGGCATCATTGTTACCATGATGCAGACGCCAAAATACCAGGCAACAACGCAGTTGGAAGTGTTGGTCCCTTCGGCCAAGGTCTTCCAGGACATTGAGGTGGTTTCTGAAAGCAGCGACCTGCGGGCCTTTCAGACTGCCCGTGAAAAGCTCAAAAGCCGTGCATTGGCGCAACGAGTGGTCTTCCAACTGGGCCTCAGCGAAAAGCCGGATTTTCTGTTTCCGACTCCGAACTTCTCGCTTAGCAATATTTTCTATCGTGCGTTCGGAATTTCAAAATCGCCTTCCATAGAAGAGAAAACCCCGGAGGAACGTGAGAAGATCGCGATCGGTCGCGTTATGAAAGACCTCACGGTCACTCTTGTCACCAACACAAGCCTGCTGTCGATTGCGTTTGCCGACCAGAACCCGAAATATGCAAGTGACATAGCCAATCAGGTCGCACAAAGCTTTATCGATCAACGCCTCGATCAGACCAGCGAGACTTCCGACCTGGCACGGCAGTTCATCCAGGAACAGGTTCTGCAGGTAAAGCAAAAGCTTCAGAAGTCCGAAGAGGATCTGGTCGCTTATGCAAAGGATGTTGGCATTACGATCACCGGCGACGACAAATCGCTGATTGGATCGAATATCGAGGCCCTGAACACCGCGCTCGCGACAGCAATCCAGGAACGTCTCGATGCCGGACGAATGGTGGACCAGATAGACAAAGGTCGCGGGGCGAGTCTTGGCCCGGTCTTGGAAAGCGAAGGCCTGCAGAAGATCACCGATAAACTGGCGGATTTGACTAGCCAGTATCAGCAGAAATTAGGCATATTGAAGCCCGGCTTTCCAGAAATGCAGCAGCTTCAGGCGCAGATCAAGGAGCTGCAACGGCTTTATAACAATGGCGTTTTGACTATAACCGATTCGTTGCGGCAGAAATACCAGGAGGCTCAGAACAAGGAGGCCGACCTCAAGTCAAAACTTGCCGAGATGGAGAAGCAGCAGGTTATCTTCAACGATAAAAACATCAAATACACGATCCTGAAGCGCGAGGTTGATTCGAATAGGTCGCAGTATGATAATCTTATTGCCAAGCTGAACGAGGTCGGCGTCAGCTCTGAACTCAAGACACAAAGCGCGGCAATCGTCGATTTCGCGACACAGCCTAATAATCCTTATTCTCCGCGCCTGAGCATCAATCTTGCGGTCGCCTTGGCTCTTTTCTTGGCTCTGAGCGCATCAATCATTTACATCATCGAGTTGTTGAACAACACCTTTACCAATCCTGAGCAGATCGAGAAGGAGTTGGGATTGGCGATGCTCGGCATCTTGCCGCTAGTCGATGATCGGGAACTCATAGCCAGTATTACCGACCAGAAATCAGGATTGTCCGAAGCCTACCGTTCGCTTCGAACCTCGTTGCAGTTCTCCGGCGCCGAAGGTGCGCCGCGATCATTGCTGGTCACGAGTTCGGAGCCGTCGGAAGGCAAGTCGACCACCTCGTTCAAGCTCGGGCAGGACTTTGCAGCGCTCGGTGCTAGAGTTCTCATCGTTGACGGCGATCTTCGAAAGCCGAATCTTCATAGGCTATTTGGTCTCGACAACACAATCGGACTGAGCAATCTCCTGACAAACACCGTCCGCAAGGAGGATCTGGCGAGCATTTTCAGGGCGACGAAATATCCTAACGTGACCGTCCTGACCTCCGGAACGATCCCGCCCAACCCTGCTGACCTGCTCTCTTCGCCGAAGATGGCACTGATCGTTACCAATCTCGGCAAGCGCTTTGATCTTGTCATAATTGATGCCCCGCCGGTCGTCGGCCTTTCAGATGCACCCATCCTCAGCCGGCTTGCGGAGGGCACATTGATGGTCATTTCGACCAATCAGGTCACACGCAAGTCGGCGAAGACGGCGTTAAAGCGTCTGCGAGCTGCCGGCGCGAACGTGGTGGGAGCCGCGATGTCGAAGTTTGCGGTGAACAAGTTCGATTACAATTACGCCTATAAATATATGAATTACCAGTATTACGACTACGGCACGAGCACCCCGAAAATTGAGGGCAAAGTCGATGACGGAGCAGACCAGCCCGCTTTCGCGAAATCTCCGGCGTTCAGGCGTTTGGTTCGTCGCATCCGCTCTAGTGTTAGCGGCTTCGTCGATCGGGCTAAGTCGGTTTCTTGAAACTGAAACGCCGGCCGTTTCCCTCGCGCTGGATCCGTTGAACGTCAATGCCTTGATAGGCGGAATAACCGCCGACCTGAACGATACAAGCAACACTCCCGATTTCGATGCATTGCTCGCCAAGGCCGAAGGCGCGCTTCGCTTTGACGTGGCAGATGCGCGTCTCTACAGCCTGATTGGCGAGATCAAATACCGACAGGGCAAAGAAGAAGAAGCCTATGACTTCTTCGATCAAGCTAGAAAGTTATCCAAGACCGAAATCCACGCGCTCCAGAGGTCCATTGGCCACTCGATCGAGACCGGCGATCTGTCGAAGGCTGTCGGCGAGATCGATATATTGCTGCGGCGATGGCCAGATCGATTTCCGGCTATCGCCGAGGGCCTGCCGACAATCCTGTCAAGCCCCGACGGATACCAGGCCGTTCTGGCAGCCCTCAAGGCGGAGGCACCTTGGAGAGCAAGTCTGTTCGTCGCGCTTGGCAAAACCCCCGAGGGGCTCGATTTCGCAAATCGGCTGCTGCTCGATTTGACGGGCTCAAGCGCGCCGCCAAACTCGAGCGAATTGTCCCGGGTGATCCACGAACATATTCGTCAGAAGAAATTTGAACAGGCGTATCGGTTGTTTCTTTTCAGCCTGTCTGATCAGGAACGGAAGTTGGGCGGATACATTTTCAACAGTACCTTTGAACCGGTACCCAGTGGTAAACCTTTCGATTGGCAAGTCGGCGAGCAGTCAGGTTTGGAAGTTACCTTTGTAACATCTCAGGATGCGGTCGCAGGTGAGGGTGGTGCGACGATTCGCTTCCTGAACACGCCCGTCAAGAACGCTTCTCTTCAGCAGTATATTGAACTCCCTCCAGGTTCGTACAAGATTTCTCTTAATGCCTCTGCAACGAACCTGAAACTTCCAAAGGAATTATTCTGGTCGATCAGGTGCTTGGGTCCATCTGGGGAAATAGCGCGGTTCAATATTCCCGAGGGTACATACAATCGTCAGGCGCTCAGTCAGGATTTTTCGGTTGGGCCAGCTGGGTGCCCCATGCAATTGTTACGGCTGGAGACGGCCGCCATTGCTGAGAGCTGGCGATTTCGCTATGTCGGTACGTTGGTAATGCACAAATTGAGCATCGAGAGACTTTCATCTTGAGCGACCGGCCATCGGAATGGGATAAATATCTCCTTGGATCGGTTCTGTTTATATCGCTGCTGATCGGCGGGGGGACTGCAAGCGGCCTCTATACGGATACGCTGATTGAGGTCGCGGCAATCATCACGGCGGCGGCTGTCTTTTCACAGACCTCTGGCCGAAGAATCCCGTATACAATTCTGTGGCTGCTTATCTTCGCTGTGGCGTTGGTGATTTTACAAATCGTTCCGTTGCCTGCGGCCATACTCAACGGGTTGCGGCCGGAGCTGTTGCTCGGAGATTCATGGCTGGCGGGACAGAGCGGATTTCGCTTCGTCAGCGTCGGAGTCGGACGGACGATCGAATGTCTGTTGTATCTGGTGGCGTCAGCCGCGTTTTTCTTGAGCGTATTGCGCTTGCGCACCGAGCAGGTTCAAGGGCTTCTGCCTTTCTTTTTTATGGGCGTTATCTGCAATGGGTTAGCGGGAGCGATTCAATATTCGCTCTCTGACGACATCGCCGTAGAGGGATTGTTGCCTTTCACGATCAATGCCGGGCTTTTTGCCAACGAGAATCATTTTGCGGCATTACTTTTTGTTTCTATCCCCTTTGTCGCTTATTATGGTCTGTTCCGAGGACATCTTTTGTCCGGATCGCTCGGGCTGGCCACGCTTTTGCTGCTCCTTTTGGCCGTCGGTTCGCGTGCCGGCGTCCTGATCGGATTAGCGATCACCGTACTATCCATAGTCTTTCTTTCAGCACGTTCGAGGGTGAGCGGACTCAGCATCCTTGCAGTTTTCATAGGACTTTCGGTCTACACGGTAGGCGCGTGGACTAGGATCGATGCCGAAGTGGTTGATCCGGCTTTTGGGCGAGGAGAATTTGCGCGCACCACTATTGAGGGAATCAAGGAGAATTTGGCTACTGGCGTTGGATTTGGGAATTTTCAGAAGGCCTATCAGATATATGAAAAGGAAGGGATGATTTTCAAGCAATATGTTAATCATGCTCACAACGATTACCTTGAAATAGCCTTCGAGGGTGGGGTTATTGCAATTCTATTGATGATGTTTTATTTCATATTACTTCTTGCGGCGCTTGTCAGAATTCGCCGAGATCCACTTCAAAAGGCAGCTTTCCTCTCGGTATCTTTCCTTCTCATCCATTCACTCGTCGATTATCCCTTGCGGACCGAAGCGCTTGCAATGACGTTTGCCTATATGAACGCCATTATTTTCCACAAAGGATTTGCGGATCGTTTGGCCCAGAAGAACGAATTGATCGAGATCCATCATAACGGTGACAAGTTGTTTGTTCCCATCGGAACTTCGTCGTAGCGCATCTTGGCGACGGCTCTGCTCTTCCATCAGGGTAGCGCCCTGACCCACCATATGTCTCGGAAACCAGGAAGATCATCAGGACTGCGTCCAGAAGAGGGTTGCGATTGTCCCAGCGCCGCACAGGCTGATCTCGGTCCCTCTGGAATACTTTCTTGGGCCGCCAAGCCCATCAGCCCGTTGAGCAGGAATTTCCGGTTTCTGGTTCTAGCGTGGAAAATTCATTCCCGAACCACTCCAGGGCAAGCCTGTCCCGCATTGTTATAAGCGATAGCGATCTGCTAGAACGCCTGCACGAAAATGAGATCGTCCAGAAGTGAAGCTTGAACCGGGCCGCTGAAAATTGCGCCTGATGCATCGATGCAAGGTCTGGATTGGCACGAGAGAACGCTTACAGTCCATGAATATCGCGCTTACGCACCTTCAGCGGCTTGAGGCTGAATCCATCCATATCTTTCGCGAGGTAGCGGCGGCCTTCGCCAAGCCGGTCATGCTCTATTCCGTCGGCAAGGATTCCTCGGTGCTGATGCATCTTGCGATGAAGGCGTTTTATCCGGCCAAGCCGCCCTTTCCCTTTCTCCACGTCGACACGACCTGGAAATTCCGTGAGATGATCGCCTTTCGCGATCAGATGGCGCAAAAGCTCGGTTTCGATCTCCTGGTCCACGTTAACGAGGATGGTGTGCGCGACAACATCAATCCCTTCGACCATGGCTCGAATACGCACACCCATGTGATGAAGACCGTTGCGCTGCGGCAGGCGCTCGACAAGTACGGCTTCGATGCCGCCTTTGGCGGTGCCCGTCGCGACGAGGAGAAATCGCGTGCCAAGGAGCGGATCTTCTCCTTCCGCAACGCCCAGCACGTCTGGGACCCAAAGAACCAGCGGCCGGAGATGTGGAAGATATTCAACACCCGCATCGCGACTGGTGAATCGATCCGGGTGTTTCCGTTGTCGAACTGGACCGAACTCGATATCTGGCAGTATATTCTCCAGGAAGACATCCCGATCGTGCCGCTCTATTTCGCCAAGGAGCGACCGGTCGTCGAACGCGACGGCATGCTCATTCTGAAGGATGACGACCGTATGGAATTGCGCCCGGGCGAAACAGTGGAGAACCGGCTGGTGCGGTTCCGCACGCTCGGCTGCTATCCGCTGACCGGCGCGATCGAATCCGACGCCGATACGCTGGAGGCCATTGTCGGCGAAATGCTGACGGCGCGCACCTCCGAACGACAGGGCCGCCTGATCGACCGTGATGAAGCCGGTTCGATGGAAAAGAAGAAGCGCGAGGGGTACTTCTAAGCATGCGCCACATCATGGCCAAGAGTCTCGCCTCCACCGACGGCATTCGTGACTATCTTGCGGTGCAGGAACGAAAGTCGCTGCTGCGCTTCCTGACCTGCGGTTCGGTGGACGACGGCAAGTCGACGCTGATCGGGCGCCTGCTTTCGGACACCAAGCAGATTTTCGAGGACCAGCTTGCCGCGCTTGAGCGTGATTCGCGCAAGCACGGGACGACGGGCGACGACGTCGATTTCGCGCTGCTGGTCGATGGCCTCGAGGCCGAACGCGAGCAGGGCATCACCATCGATGTCGCCTATCGCTTTTTCGCCACGCCGAAACGCAAATTCATCGTTGCCGACACGCCCGGCCACGAACAATACACGCGCAACATGGCAACGGGCGCGTCGACCGCTGATCTGGCGATCGTGCTGATCGACGCTCGCCAGGGTGTGCTGCGTCAGACAAGGCGCCACTCGATCATCGCTTCGCTGCTCGGCATCCGGCACATCGTGCTCGCCGTCAACAAGATCGATCTCGTCGGCTTCGACAAGGCCGTGTTCGAACGCATCATCGAAGACTACCGGCAATTTTCGCATCAGCTCGGCTTCGAGACGATCGTGCCCATCCCGATGTCTGCCCGTTATGGCGACAACGTCTCCAGCCGCTCGGACAAGACAGAATGGTATTCCGGCCCGACGCTGATCGAACATCTGGAAACCGTGTCGGTCGATAAAGCCGTTGTCGAACTGCCGTTCCGTTTTCCAGTGCAGTATGTGAACCGCCCCAATCTCGATTTTCGCGGTTTTGCCGGCACGATTGCGTCCGGTTCCGTCTCAACAGGCGACGAGGTCGTTGTCGCCAAATCCGGCAAGTCCGCTCATGTAAGGCGCATCGTCTCGCATGGCGGCGACGTGAGCCAAGCGGTCGCCGGCCAGGCCATCACTCTTGTTCTCGACGACGAGGTCGAGGTCTCGCGCGGCAATATGCTGGTGTCGCCGGCGGCGCGGCCGCAGGTCGCCGACCAGTTCGCCGCCAACATCGTCTGGTTCGATGAGCATGCGCTGCTGCCGGGCCGCTCCTACATCCTGCGGACCGAGACCGATCAGACCAGTGCCACCGTCACCGACCTGAAGTACCGCGTCAACGTCAACGACTTTGCCCATGAGGCGGCCAAGTCACTCGAAATGAACGAAGTCGGAATTTGCAACATCTCGACGCGGGCGCCGATCGCCTTCGATACTTTCGCCGAGAACCGCACGACCGGCGCCTTCATCCTGATCGACCGCATCACCAACGCCACGGTCGGGGCCGGCATGATCCTGCATTCGCTGCGCCGCGCCGAAAACATCCACTGGCAATCGCTCGATGTCGGCAAGCACGGCCGTGCCGATCTGAAGAACCAGCGGCCCGCCGTGTTCTGGTTCACCGGGCTCTCGGGCTCGGGCAAGTCGACCATCGCCAATCTTTTCGAGAAGAAGCTGTTCGCCACCGGCCGGCATACCTACATCCTGGATGGCGATAATGTCCGCCACGGCCTCAATCGCGATCTTGGCTTCACCGACGCCGACCGCGTCGAAAACATTCGCCGCGTTGCGGAAGTGGCGCGGCTGATGGCCGATGCCGGGCTGATCGTCATTGTTTCCTTCATTTCGCCATTCAGTGCTGAGCGGCGCATGGCCAGGGAGTTGATGGCCACCGGTGAATTCGTCGAGGTGTTTGTCGACACACCTTTTGAGGAATGCGCCAGACGCGATCCGAAGGGCCTCTATGCGCGGGCGTTGAATGGCGAAATCAAGAATTTCACCGGCGTCGATTCACCGTATGAAGCCCCGGAAAACCCCGAAATCCATCTCAAGACACTCGGCAAGTCTGCCGAGGAGATGGTAGAGGCCCTGGAACTCTGGCTGAACGAGCGTGACATTGCCGAAAACCAATATGATAGCGGCGGCGGCATCTGACGACGAAGCGATGCTCGGCGTTTTCGAGCGCATCGCCTTGGCGGCGGGGCGAGAGGTGATGCGCGTCTTCGATGCCGGCTGCTCGGTCGACCAGAAATCAGACAGCTCGCCGGTGACCGAGGCCGATCGCGAGAGCGAAAAGATCATTCTCGCTGGGCTGCGCGCGGCTTTCCCCGATATCCCTTGTGTGGCTGAGGAAGAGGCATCGACCGGCATCGTGCCGCCCGACCTCGACGACGCCTTCTTTCTGGTGGATCCGCTCGACGGCACCAAGGAATTCGTCAACCGCAGGACCGACTTCACCGTCAACATCGCGCTCGTTCGCCACGGCGTGCCGGATATCGGTGTGGTCTTTGCGCCATGCACGGGACGCTTCTTTTCCGGCCGGCCGGGCAGGGCGGAAGCAATCGAAGTCAATGGCGACTACCAGATCATCGGCCGTCGGCCGATTTCGGCCAGAACGGGTGTGGCGCCACTGACCGTCGTCGCCAGCCGGTCCCACAATACGCCGGAAACCGAAGCCTATATTCGCACCGTGGGTGCTGCCGAGATCGTGTCGGTCGGCTCGTCGCTGAAATTCTGTCTTGTCGCCGGCGCCGAGGCCGACGTCTATCCGCGCTTCGGCCGCACCATGGAATGGGACACCGCGGCCGGCGATGCGGTGCTGCGCGCGGCAGGCGGTATAACGCGCACACTCGATGGTCAGCCGCTGGCCTACGGCAAGCGCAACCAGAGCGATGACGAGGACTTCGCCAATCCGCATTTCATCGCTAGCGGCAAGCCTGCGGAGTCCAGACCCGTCTAACGACCGTCTACGCGGCGGCGATTTGCGCCGAATTCGAGCCGATATAGTTGCGGATCGTCTCGATGATCCGGTCCTGGTCGGCCTCGCCCAGATAGGGGTGCATGGGCAGGCAGAGGATGCGCCTCGGCAGCTCCTCCGAAACGGATAGACCCGTCGGCGTGCGCGGATAGTCGCGGTAGGCGATCTGGCTGTGCAAGGGCTTCACGTAATAGATGACCGACGGGATGCCCTTGTCCCCGAGATGCGCCTTCAGCCCGTCGCGCTTCGGCGTCTCGATGGCATATTGCGCCCAGGCCGAACGGCCACCTTCCAGGTTGCGCGCCGTCTTGACGATGTCGCCGAGGCCTTTGGCATACCGATTGGCGACCGCTTGCCTGGCAACCATCTCATCTTCGAGAATGGCCAGCTTCTCGATCAGGATCGCCGCCTGCAGCGTATCGAGCCGCGAATTGATTCCGACGCGGACATTGTCATATTGGGTTTCGCCCTTGCCGTGGAAGGCGAACGAGCGAAGTTGCTCCGCCAGCGCATCGTCATTGGTGAACATCGCGCCGCCGTCGCCGTAGCAGCCGAGCGGTTTTGCCGGGTAGAAGCTGGTCGAGCCGACCGCGCCGAACGAACCGCACATTTTGCCGTCGATCGAGCCGCCGATCGCCTGCGCGGCATCTTCGATCACCATCAGCCCTTCGCGGTTGGCGATCGCCATGATCGCCTCGTAGTCAGCAGCGAGCCCGAACAGGTCGACGGGAATGATCGCCCTTGGCTTCAGCCGGCCTTCCGCCTTGATCATGGCGATGGCCGCCTCGAGACTGGCGATGTCGATGTTGTAGGTCTGGGGATCGACATCGACGAAAACCGGCTCAGCCTTGGCCAGCGCCACCACTTCCGCCGTGGCGGCGAAGGTGAAGCTCGGCACGAACACCGCGTCACCTGGGCCGATGCCGGCCGCAAACAGCGGCAGCAACAGTGCGTCAGTGCCGTTGGCGCAGGCTACCACATGCTTGGTGCCGATATAGGCGGCAAGCTTGTTTTCGAATTCGGTGACTTGGGGGCCGAGAATATAGCGCCCCTCGTCGACGACGCGGTCGATCGCTACTTTCAGCCTGTCGCGGATTCGTTCGCGCTGCGCGCCTAGATCGATGAACTGCATGTCGGCCTCAAACGGTACTAGCCAGATAACGGGCCGCTGGTATCAGACTTGGCGCGGCCGAGAAAGCCGCATGGGCAAAACCGCGAATTGCTCAAGTGTCGCAGCCTGTTACCCGCGATTGCCGGTGTGTCTTTGTAAGACGCCGGAAATCCGGGCTTCGTCGGGCAGGTCCAACCCTTTGCATCGCGTCCTATCCGGTGAGGCGAAACATAAAGTGATCGATCGGCGCAATACCTTCCGAAGGATCTGATCCGGTCAGGCGATTTCATACCGCCAGGGCGGATTGGCACCGGCCCGCGACACGGTTACCGCCGCAGCCTTGGCGCCAAGCGCCAGCGCCTTGTGGATGGCGTTTTCCGCCAGATTGGCGATTGCCTCCTTCGACAGCAGGCCTTGCTCGTGCAGCGAGGCCAGGATGCCGGCGTTGAACGTGTCGCCGGCGCCGACAGTATCGACCACCTCGACCTTGTCAGGCACGACCGTGACCTTGTGATCCCTGGTGTAGCCGACGGCGCCTTCGCTGCCATGGGTCACGACGATCAGCGTCGGGCCGCGATCCAGCCAGTTGCGGACGACGTCCTCGTGCGAGCCGGCTTCGCCGAACCAGTTGAGGTCCTCGTCCGACAGCTTCACGATGTCGGCCATCCCCATCATCGAGCGGATGCGCCTGAGATGCTTGGCCTTGTCCGGTATGAAATTCGGCCGAATGTTGGGGTCGAGCATCATGGCGCGGTGGCTGTGCTCGCGCCGCATGAATTCCTCGTAGGCTGATCCGGCCGGCTCCGAGATCAGGCTGATGGCGCCGAACAGCATGGCTTCGATCTCGCTGCCGAGTTTCGGCAGATCGTCGATGGTCAGCATGCGTCCGGCTGTGTTTTCATCGTAGAACGTGTAGGTCGCCTGGCCGTTGTCCAGCCGCACGAAAGCAAGCGTGGTCGGCCGGGGCGATGTGTGCGCATAGGTGGAACTGACCTTGCTTGCCCCGAGCGCGTCCCTGAACTGGCCGCCGAATAGATCCGACGACAGGCCGGAAAAGAAACCGGCGGGTGCTCCCAGCCGGCCAAGCGCAATAGCGGTATTGAACACCGCGCCGCCGACATAGGGGGCAAAGGCCGGCTCGCCCTCCGTCGTGGTGCGTGGCAGCATGTCGATCAGCGCTTCGCCGCAACAGAGGATCATGGCTTCCTGGTCTCCGGCGGATAGATCACACCCTTGCGGATGATGATGTTGGCGTAGAGCCGCGGCTCGCTTGTCGCAACGATCGCGTGCGCGGACCTAACCCGTTGATAGAAGTCGGCGCCGGCAAGCGCAACCACCTTGCGGCCCGGAGCACGCTTGGCACAGATCGCCTCCATCTCGTGATGAACGGGATCGGCAAGCAGGGGATTACCTTTGACCGACGCGCGAAACAGCGCCTCCGGCACTGCGTCATCGACAGGCAACACGCTGAGGACGGCGTCGAGCATCGGAACAAGATGATGACCGTCGGCGCGGATGAGCCGGTGTGCCTGCTCTTTCGCCGGGTAGTTTCCGTCTACAAGGGCGATCTCGTCGCCATGACCCATGGCACGCAGCGTCGCCAGAAGCTCCGGACCGAGCAGCACCGGGATTCCGATCAGCACGCTCAGGCACTCCTGGAAATCATGGTCGAGCCGATAAGGAAGCGCTCGGAAAGCGGCAGGCTGGCGCCGCCCAGGGCACGTGCATGAATGCCGACAGTCCCCTCGCGAATGGCCGGAAGCTTCAGGCCTTCACCATCGATCTTGCCGATAGCTTCGACAACGGCATCGACGAGCCGGCGCCGCACGGCCTTCGGCATCCATCCGTCGACTACCGCTGCCTCGAAATCGATAACCGATGACGCCGCCACAATGGCATAGGCGAGCGCCTGCGAAGCGCAGGCGATCCAGTCGTCGAGCTCGACGCCGATCTCACCCCAATCCTCCGGTGACGTCCACAGGTGCGAGGCCTCGATACCGCGTGCGTTAAGCGCCTTTTCCAGAATGGCAATCGACGCCACGTCGATCAATTGGGCCGGCTTGCCGTCCGGTCCGGGCACCGGCATCGAACCCAGCGCGCCGGCATTGCCGGTCGGTCCGCCGAAAAGGTGACCGTTCAGCACGATGCCGCCGCCGGCGAAGGCACCAATATAGAAATAGACGAAGTCGCGCGCCGCGCCCGCCCGGCCGAACACCAGTTCGGCGCCGCAAGCCGAGGTGGCGTCATTCTGCAGGTAGACCGGGAATTCGCACTGCGCCTGAATGTCGGCGCGGATGTCGCGGTGGCGCCATTCGTCCATGATGTCGCGCGGCGCACCTGCCGTATCGGCCCAGTTCCACAATTCGAACGGCATGGCGATGCCAAGTCCGGCAATGCGCTTGTCCTGCGCCGGGGTGAGATCGCCGCGCATCGTCTTCATGCCGGAGGTGACGAATTCGACCGTCTCGCGCGGTGCCGGATAGCGGTAGGAATGCTGCAGCATCGAGCGCACGTTGCCGAGAAAATCGATCAGCACGAGTTCGGCGCTGCGACGGCCGATCTTCAAGCCGATGAAATAGGCACCATCGGGATTGAGCGCCATCGGAATGGAAGGTTGGCCGATCTTGCCGCGCAACGGCGCCTGACGGACAAGGAGGTTGTCCTCCTCGAGCTCACGCATGATGACCGAAACCGTCTGGGCGGAAAGTCCGGTCATGCGCGCAATGTCGGACTTGGCCAGGCTGCCGTGCTGACGCACCAGCGACAGCACCAGCCGCTCATTGTGGTCCCGCATGCCGCTCTGGTTGGTGCCGCGGTGAATGCGGCTTTCGGCTGCCTCGGGCGAACCGTGCCTTGTAGTGCCGGTCTCCACCCCTGTTCCTCCCGTCGTTTCCCTCAACGCTTTTGGGCCAGAATGGGTGAACGACGCAGCGCTGTCAATAATAAATAAGAGTGATTTAATTATTGACAGAGACCTCGGTCTGGTATTCTGTTGGGGCAGGCGTCCACACTGGGAGAAGTCGCTGGATGCTTTTTGCAGGTGCCGGTTGGCCGGCATCCGAAATGGTTCCACTGGGAGGAAAATCGTGACCAAGACAGCACTATTGAAGTCCACCGTGTTCGCCGCGGCCGGACTGGGTCTGATGGCGTTCACCTCGGCTGCGTCCGCCGCCGATGTCGGCGCCTGCCTGATCACCAAGACCGACACCAACCCGTTCTTCGTCAAGATGAAGGAAGGTGCGACCGCGAAAGCCAAAGAACTTGGCGTCGAACTTAAGGCTTACGCCGGCAAGATCGACGGCGACAGCGAGAGCCAGGTGGCGGCGATCGAAAGCTGTATCGCCGACGGCGCCAAGGGCATCCTGATCACCGCGTCGGACACCAAGGGCATTGTCCCGGCGGTGAAGAAGGCGCGTGACGCCGGTCTGCTCGTGATCGCGCTCGACACGCCGCTTGATCCGCTCGACGCTGCCGACGCGACCTTTGCGACGGATAATCTGGAGGCCGGCAAGCTGATCGGCGCCTGGGCCGCCGCGACGCTCGGCGACAAGGCGAAGGATGCCAAGATCGGCTTCCTCGACCTGACGCCCTCGCAGCCGACGGTCGACGTCTTGCGCGATCAAGGCTTCATGATGGGCTACGGCATCGACGTGAAAGACCCCAACAAGATCGGCGACGAGGACGATCCGCGTATCGTCGGCCACGATGTCACCAACGGCAACGAAGAAGGCGGCCGCAAGGCGATGGAGAACCTTCTCCAGAAGGACCCCGGCATCAACGTCATCCACACCATCAACGAGCCGGCAGCCGTCGGCGCCTACCAGGCGCTCAAGGCCGTGGGCCTCGAAGGCAATGTGCTGATCGTGTCGGTTGATGGCGGCTGCCCCGGCGTGAAGTCGGTCGCCGAGGGCGTGATTGGTGCGACCTCACAGCAATATCCGCTGCAGATGGCGGCACTCGGCATCGAAGCGATTGCCGCTTTCGCCAAGGACGGGACGAAGCCCAAGCCGACCGAAGGCAAGGATTTCTTCGACACCGGTGTCAACCTGGTGACCGACAAGCCCGCGGACGGCGTGAAGTCCATCGACACCAAGGAAGGCCTCGCCAAGTGCTGGGGCTGATGCCGGTCTGACAGGCAACAGGACCGATCGGCCGGGGACTTGATCCCCGGCCGCTTCGGGTGGACGATGCGCTATCGCAAGCGCGAATAATTCCGGCGGCAGATCGGAAACGATGGACGGGCGTCGGCGCGTGGCTGAAGCCGCATGGGAGGAAACATGGCTCAGGTTCAGGAATTCGAAAAGGCTCTCTCGAACAGCGAGACAAGCGTCGCTGCTTTTGACGAGCACGGCACGTCGATTGTCAAGCGCATCCAGCACTTCCTGCATTCCACTCCGGCTGCGGTTCCGCTGATCGTGCTGGTTCTGTCGATCGCTGTCTTCGGCGCCACGATCGGAGGACGGTTCTTTTCGTCCTACACGCTGACGCTGATCCTGCAGCAGATCGCCATCGTTGGTATTCTAGGAGCCGCGCAGACGCTGGTCATCCTTACAGCCGGCATCGACCTGTCAATCGGCGTGATCATGGTGATTTCGGCCGTGATCATGGGCAATTGCGCGGTCACCTATGGTCTGCCGACCTTGCTTGCCGTGGTGATCGGGCTTGGCGCCGGCGCGGCCTGCGGGCTGCTCAACGGGCTGCTGGTCGCGTACATGAAGCTGCCGCCCTTCATCGTCACGCTCGGCACCTGGAACATCGTCATGGCCACCAACTTCATCTATTCGGCCAATGAGACGATCCGCGATGCCGACGTCGATGTCCAGGCGCCGCTGCTGCATTTGTTTGGCCTGAACTTCAAGATCGGCACGGCGGTGCTGACGTTCGGTGTCATTGCCATGGTCGTGCTGGTGTTGATCCTCTGGTACGTGCTCAATCACACGGCATGGGGCCGCCATGTCTACGCCGTCGGCGACGACCCGGAGGCGGCCAAGCTGTCGGGCATCCAGACCAAGAAGGTGCTGATATCGGTCTACACGCTTGCCGGGCTGATCGCCGCTTTCGCCGCCTGGGTCTCCATCGGTCGCAACGGTTCGATCTCGCCGTCTGCCGCCGTCACCGACTATAATTTGCAGGCGATCACCGCCACGGTGATCGGCGGTATTTCCCTCTTCGGCGGACGCGGCTCGATTTTAGGCACTTTGTTCGGTGCGATGATCGTCGGCGTCGTCTCGATGGGCCTCAACATGCTGGGCGCCGATCCGCAATGGAAAGTGCTGCTCACCGGTGTGCTGATCATCGGCGCCGTGGCGATCGACCAGTGGATCAGAAAGGTTTCGGTGTAACCATGACCCAGGAGCCCATCCTCACCGCGCGTGGCCTCGTCAAGCGCTACGGCCGCGTTACCGCACTGAACAGCTGCGACTTCGATCTCTATCCGGGAGAAATCCTGGCGGTGATCGGCGACAACGGCGCCGGCAAGTCGACGCTGATCAAGGCGATCTCGGGCGCCGTGATTCCGGACGAGGGGATCATCGAGTTAGACGGCAAGCAGGTGCTCTTCAAGTCGCCCATCGAGGCCCGTGAAGCCGGCATCGAAACCGTCTACCAGAACCTGGCGCTGTCGCCGGCGCTGTCGATCGCCGACAATATGTTCCTCGGTCGCGAGATCCGCAAACCGGGTTTTCTGGGCGACTGGCTGCGCATGCTCGACCGCCCGGCAATGGAAAAGCGCGCCCGCGACAAGCTCACCGAACTTGGCCTGATGACCATCCAGAACATCAGCCAGGCCGTGGAAACGCTGTCGGGCGGCCAACGCCAGGGCGTGGCGGTGGCGCGCGCCGCCGCCTTCGGCTCGAAGATGGTCATCATGGATGAGCCGACGGCGGCGTTAGGAGTCAAGGAGAGCCGCCGCGTGCTCGAACTGATCCTCGACGTGAAGAAGCGCGGCCTGCCGATCGTGCTGATCTCGCACAACATGCCGCATGTCTTCGAGGTGGCCGACCGCATTCACATCCATCGGCTGGGCCGTCGCCTCTGTGTCATCGATCCCAAGCAATATACGATGTCCGACGCCGTCGCCTTCATGACCGGAGCGAAGCTTCCGCCGGAGGCGGCGCTGGCGGCCTGATGCATGTCGCACGAAACTGCACAGCGGTTTGGGGTAACGACATGGCATATAAGTAAGAACTTAAGGCGCGTCGCAGAGGCCACCCAAACGCGACGCACTTTAAGTTGCTAAACTGCCGCAGGGTAAGCTGCCCGCGGCAATCTAACTCGATTGAACGCATGACAATATGCGTTAGCATGGGCTGGGAGGAATGGTGAAGGCCGGTATGATCATGGCAACCGCACGAGAGGCAGCATGACGCGCTCGATGACATCCGAAGCTCCCATTCTCGAAAACTCCGATCCCAAGGCGCTTGCCGACGAAGTCTTGAAGGCCCTCAAATACAGGCTCGGCAAGGGCACCAATGTCGCGACGCAGTACGACTGGCTCACCGCCTCGATCAAGGTCGTGCGCGACCATATCGTCGATCATTGGATGCAGGCGACGCAAGAGGCCTACGCCCATCAGGAAAAGCGCGTTTATTACTTGTCACTGGAATTCCTCATCGGCCGCCTGATGCGCGACGCCTTCTCCAATCTTGGCCTGATGGATAATATGCGCGAAGCGCTGCGGTCTCTCGGCGTCGACCTCGACCTCATCGCGGCCCTCGAACCAGATGCAGCCCTTGGCAATGGCGGTCTTGGCCGGCTCGCCGCCTGCTTCATGGAAAGCATGGCAACCGTCGACATTCCCGCGCATGGTTATGGCATTCGCTACGCCAACGGCATGTTCCGGCAGGAAATCCATGGCGGCTGGCAGGTTGAGCTGCCTGAGACTTGGCTCGATCACGGAAACCCTTGGGAGTTCGAGCGGCGCGAACGTTCTTTCGAGGTCGGTTTCGGCGGCTCCGTCGAATCGATCACATCGAAGGACGGCAGGCTTGAGCGCCACGTCTGGAAGCCGATCGAACATGTTCTGGCGGTTGCCTACGATACGCCGGTGGTTGGCTGGAGGGCCAACCGCGTCAACACGCTGCGGCTCTGGTCCGGCATGCCGATCGATCCGATCCTGCTCGACAAGTTCAACGCTGGCGACCACATCGGTGCACTCGCCGAAAGCAACAAGGCCGATGCCTTGTCGCGCGTCCTTTACCCCGCCGATTCCCACAAGGCCGGTCAGGAGCTGCGGCTTAGGCAAGAGTATTTCTTTTCCACCGCATCGTTGCAGGACATTATCCAGCGTCATCTCAGCCAGTATGGCGACCTGCAGTCGCTGCCCGACAAGGCGGCGATCCATCTGAACGACACCCATCCGGCCATCGCGGTGGCCGAGCTGATGCGCCTGTTGATGGACGTCCACGGCATGGATTTCGATCAGGCCTGGAGTATCACCAAGCGCACTTTCGGCTACACCAACCACACGCTGCTTCCCGAAGCGCTCGAAAGCTGGCCGGTGCCGCTGTTCGAGCGGCTGTTGCCGCGCCATATGCAGATCGTCTACGCCATCAACGCCGAAGTGCTGCTGGAGGCGCGCGCCTCCGACCAGTTTTCTGACGAGCAGATCAGCCAGATCTCGCTGATACAGGAGAATGGCGAGCGCCGGGTGCGCATGGGCAATCTGGCCTTTGTCGGCTCGCACTCGATCAACGGCGTCTCTGCCCTTCACACCGAGCTGATGAAGGAAACGGTGTTTGCCGAGCTCCATAGGCTCTACCCCGACCGCATCAACAACAAGACCAACGGCATCACGCCGCGGCGCTGGCTGATCCAGTGCAATCCCGGTCTCACCGCGCTCACCCGCGAGGCGATCGGCGACCGCTTCCTCGACGATATAGACGCAATCAAGGAGCTCGATGGTTTTGCCGACGACGCCGCCTTCCGCGACAAGTTCGCGGCGGTCAAGCGGGCGAACAAGGCCAAGCTTGCCAATCTCGTCGCCGACCGCCTCGGCATCAAGGTCGATCCCTCGGCGCTGTTCGACATCCAGATCAAGCGCATCCACGAATACAAGCGCCAGCTCCTGAATATCCTCGAAACAGTCGCCCTCTACGACCAGATCCGCTCCCATCCGGAGCGCAACTGGATGCCACGCGTCAAGTTCTTTGGCGGCAAGGCAGCGCCCAGCTATCACAACGCCAAGCTGATCATCAAACTCGCCAACGACGTCGCCAAGGTCATCAACCGTGACCCGGCCGTTCGCGGCTTGCTCAAAGTGGTGTTCGTGCCGAACTACAATGTCAGCCTGGCCGAGATCATGATGCCGGCCGCCGATCTTTCAGAGCAGATATCGACCGCCGGCATGGAAGCCTCCGGCACCGGCAACATGAAGTTCGCGCTGAACGGTGCGCTGACCATCGGCACGCTTGACGGCGCCAATGTCGAGATCAAGGAATGCGTCGGCGACGACAACATCTTCATTTTCGGCCTGACCACCGAAGAGGTCGCCGAGCGGCGCAGCAACGGCTACGATCCGCGATCGGTGATCGGAGCCTCTTCCGAACTGGCGCAGGCTGTGGCTGCCGTTTCGTCGGGCGTCTTTTCGCCTGACGATCCGGAACGCTATCGCGACCTGATGAACGGCCTCTATCAGAGCGACTGGTTCATGGTCGCCGCCGATTTCGATGCCTACGCCGCCACCCAGCGCGAAGTTGACGCCGTCTGGCGCAACAGCCCGGATTGGTACGCCAAGGCAATCCGCAATGTTGCCCGCGTCGGCTGGTTCTCGTCCGACCGTACGATCCGCCAATACGCGAAAGAAATCTGGAACGTGCCGGTCTGATATGATTGCATGAGGCCACGAACAACGTGGTCCGGGTGCCGGGGAGGGTCACTGCCTGATGAGGAAGCCGCGCGCGACCGCTGCGACAAGCGGGCCGGATGGACTGGCTTCAGCCGGTGATGTCGCGGCAATTGTCGCCGGTACGCATAGTGATCCTTTCGCTGTCCTCGGTGTGCACGAGGTTGACAACGGCTTTGTCACCCGCTGCTTCGTCCCTCATGCCGAGTTCGTCACTGCCTATACGCTGACCGGCAAGAAAGCCGGCGAACTCTCCAGGCGCCACGAAGGCGGCTTCTTCGAGGGCATCCTGTCGCTCAGAAAGCGTCAGCCGCTGCGCTATCACGCGCGCAATGCCGGCGGTGACTGGTGGCTGACCGATCCCTATTCGTTCGGTCCGGTGCTCGGTCCGCTGGACGACTATTACATCGCCGAAGGTTCGCACCTCAGGCTGTTCGACAAGCTTGGTGCGCATCTCATCGATCACGAGGGTGCGTCCGGCGTGCATTTCGCCGTCTGGGCGCCCAATGCAAGGCGCGTTTCGGTGGTCGGCGACTTCAACGAATGGGACGGCCGCAGGCACACGATGCGCGTCCGTCGAGACACCGGCATCTGGGAGTTGTTCATTCCCGATATCGGCGCCGGCCGGCCGTACAAATACGAGATCATCGGGCCCGATGGCGTGAGGCTGCCGCTGAAGGCCGATCCGTTCGCTTTCAAGTCCGAACTGCGCCCGGCCACCGCTTCGGTGACGGCGCTTCCGCCGGCGCATCAATGGGGTGATGAGGCGCACCGCAATTTCTGGCGCAACGCCGATCCCAGGCGCGAGGCGGTGTCGATCTACGAGGTCCATGCCGGCTCCTGGCAGCTTCACGACGACGGCAGCTTCCTGTCATGGGACGAACTCGCCGGCCGGCTGATCCCCTACGTCGTAGACACGGGTTTCACCCACATCGAATTCATGCCGATCTCCGAACATCCCTATGATCCGTCCTGGGGTTACCAGGCGACCGGCCTCTACGCGCCGTCGGCCCGCTTCGGCGATCCGGACGGTTTTGCCCGGTTCGTCGACGGCGCGCACCGCGCCGGCCTCGGCGTCATCCTCGACTGGGTGCCGGCACATTTTCCGGTGGACGCGCATGGCCTGGCCAATTTCGACGGCACCGCGCTCTATGAGCATGCCGACCCGCGCAAGGGCTTCCATCCCGACTGGAACACCGCGATCTACAATTTCGGCCGGCGCGAGGTCGTCTCGTTCCTCGTCAACAATGCGCTGTTTTGGGCCGAGAAGTACCACGTCGATGGATTGCGGGTCGATGCCGTCGCCTCGATGCTCTACCTCGACTATTCGCGCAAGGCCGGCGAATGGATTCCCAACGAAAAGGGTGGGCGCGAGAACCTTGAAGCGGTCAGCTTCCTCCAGAGAATGAACAAGGAGGTCTACGGCCATCATCCTGGCGTGATGACGATTGCCGAGGAATCGACCTCATGGCCAAAGGTTTCGCAGCCGGTGCATGAGGGCGGGCTGGGTTTCGGCTTCAAGTGGAACATGGGATTCATGCACGACACGCTGGAGTATTTCTCCAAGGAGCCAATTTTTCGCAAGCATCATCACAGCGACATCACCTTCGGCCTGGTCTACGCCTTCAGCGAGAATTTCGTGCTGCCGCTCTCCCATGACGAGGTCGTGCACGGCAAGGGGACGCTGCTCGGCAAGATGGCCGGCGACGACTGGCAGAAATTCGCGACGCTGCGCGCATACTACGCCTTCATGTGGGGCTACCCCGGCAAAAAGCTGTTGTTCATGGGGCAGGAATTCGCCCAGCGCCGCGAGTGGAGCGAGGCGCGCGCGCTCGACTGGAACCTGCTCGATTTCCAGGCCCATCGCGGCGTCTGGCAGACGGTGCGCGATCTCAACTATCTCTACCGCTCACGCCCGGCCCTGCATGCTCGCGATTGCGAGCCGGAAGGCTTTTCCTGGCTGATCGTCGACGATAGCGCGAACTCCGTCTTTGCCTGGCTGCGCAGCGCGCCGGGCGGAAACCCGGTCGCCGTCATCTCCAATTTTACACCGGTGCCCCGTGACGATTATCGCGTGCCGTTGCCGACGGCTGGAAGATGGCGCGAGATCATCAACACGGACGCCACCGACTATGGCGGTTCCGGCAAGGGCAATGGCGGTGCCGTCGAGGCTCGGGCGGAAGGAGGAGGCATCTCGGCGAAGATCCTGTTGCCGCCGCTGTCGACGATCATGCTCGAATTTGCTCCGGACTAAGCGATGTCTCGCAGCGCGTAACTTGGGAGGATAAAAATGGCAGAGATCAAACGGACCCAGCCGCTGGCGCGCGATGCCATGGCCTATGTTCTGGCCGGCGGCCGTGGCAGCCGCCTCAAGGAATTGACCGACCGGCGCGCCAAGCCCGCAGTCTATTTCGGCGGCAAGACGCGCATCATCGATTTTGCGCTCTCCAATGCGCTCAATTCCGGTATTCGCCGCCTCGGCGTCGCCACTCAGTACAAGGCACACTCGCTGATCCGCCACCTGCAGCGCGGCTGGAACTTCCTGCGTCCCGAACGCAACGAGAGCTTCGATATCCTGCCGGCCAGCCAGCGCGTGTCGGAAACGCAGTGGTATGAGGGCACGGCCGACGCGGTCTACCAGAACATCGACATCATCGAGGCCTACGGGCCCGAATACATGGTCGTCCTGGCCGGCGACCATATCTATAAGATGGATTACGAGCTGATGCTTCGCCAGCATGTCGACGCCGGTGCCGATGTCACTGTCGGCTGCCTCGAAGTGCCCCGCATGGAGGCGACTGGCTTCGGTGTCATGCATGTCGATGCCAAGGACACCATCATCTCCTTCATCGAAAAACCGGCCGATCCGCCCGGCATCCCCGATAAACCGGACTTTGCCCTGGCCTCGATGGGCATCTACGTGTTCAAGACCAAGTTCCTGATGGAGCAATTGCGCCGCGACGCGGCAGAGCCGGGCTCCAGCCGCGACTTTGGCAAGGACATCATCCCCTATGTCGTCGAGCACGGGAAGGCGATCGCCCATCGCTTCGCCAAATCCTGCGTGCGCTCGACCGCAGAGAACGAAGCCTACTGGCGCGATGTTGGGACCGTCGACGCCTATTGGGAAGCCAATATCGACCTCACCGACATCACGCCGGAGCTCGATCTCTACGACCGCGACTGGCCGATCTGGACCTATGCGGAGCTGAAGCCGCCGGCAAAGTTCGTGCATGACGAGGATGGCCGCCGCGGCTCGGCTGTGTCGTCGCTCGTCTCAGGTGATTGCATCGTCTCTGGTGCTTCGCTGAAGCGAAGCCTGATCTTCACCGGCGCGCGCATCAACTCCTATTCGACGCTCGAGGAAGTCGTCATGCTGCCCGACTGCCAGGTCGGCCGGAACGCAAGATTGAAGCGCGTGGTGATCGACCATGGCGTGAGGATACCGGAGGGGCTGGTGGTCGGCGAGGATCCCGTTCTCGACGCCAAGCGCTTCCGCGTTTCCGAAAAGGGCATCTGCCTCGTCACGCAGGCGATGATCGACAAACTGGGATTGCAATGAATGCAGGTTCTGTCGGTCACGCCCGAAATATTCCCTCTGATCAAAACTGGCGGGCTTGCCGACGTGACCGG
>NZ_RZSW01000390.1:0-6164 GCF_003997375.1 Mesorhizobium sp. M5C.F.Ca.IN.020.29.1.1
GGGAACACTGGTGCCCGTCGTCGGGCCGCCCGCCGCGCGGCCCGCCAATGGCCTGGCGGTCGATTTCGTTGTCGAGTCCGATCGTGCTCAATTGAGTGAGATCGTCCAGCGGGTGCGGGACGGACGACTACGGACGAACATCGGCAACATCTCGACCCTCGACGATGCCGTTTCCGCCTTCAACCCGACCGAGCGACGCACGGGGAAGACGATCATTCGCGTTCGTCCGTGAGCGATACGCGCCTATCGATGCACGCGGTCGGCCGGCGCTGTCCAGATCGGCCGGCTGCGTCCTATCAGACGCGCTGGTGGCAACCTGGGAACTACCCATGGCCCTTGGCATGAGATATCGAATGGGCTCAATCCCTGCAGACCGCCCGGCTTCAATCGGTGGAATAATTGAAAGTGCCGCAGAGGCCTTGGCTATTGATGTCGTGTGGAGCTTTCTTTGATCCAAAGACCGCCATCCCAAGAAGCGGAGAATCTCCGAACGACGATTTTTCGAGAAACACGATGTATTGGGCCGGGCCAGATGTCAGATCGCCGCAAAGCGTGTTGCCGTTTTTGAGAGCGCCTGGATCCCGTGATATTTTGAAGACTTCCGCGGTTGCCTTCTTTTTGTCCGTCTCGTCCCACTGACGCCATGATGCACCCAGTGAGGTCAAATCGACGTTTTTACCGTTCCCGAATGTGATCGTCATCTTGCTACCGGGACTGGCGAAATCGGGATTTCCGGAGAGCCGTATCGCACCGGTGATCGACTCGGCGGTGCGGCTATACGGCTCGTATTTGCGCTTTTCTTGCCAGACGTGACGTTCCGTAGCTGATTGGGTCAACGCTGGACTGCAAACGAGGCACGCCGCGACAGCAATTGCTACCGGATATCTGCGCTGCAAGGTCATCATTCCCTCTCTCCAATTCTCCGTGAAAGATAGTAGTCCAGAACGTCCCCAAGGGGGCCGTTTGCAGACTGGCGACTTTCGGTCAATACAACAGGGTTGGCTGCCGTTCAGCGCTGGCAGTGCGTCCGAGGATTGCCGCTCTTGAAGCCATTTTGGTTTCTCAATGCAGTACCCTTACCGTTCCTAGTTTCGAATAGACTTTAATCTCGCGGTACACCCCTTGGAGGCGTATTGCAGCAGGCTCTAACCTCGGCTGCTGCTGGCGACGCCGATTTAGGCCACAACCGAAAAAAGGCTCAGCACATCGTGACCCGCGGCGAAGAAATAGACGCAGCCTTTGACGACGCGCTCGCCGCGCTCGATGCGCTGCGTCTGGAGCATTACGAAGACGCCACCATTCGCTCGATCATCGAGCGGTTGGGGTCGCGGGTCGAGCGCTTTTTCAAGACGGCGGTTTTCCCGGGCGCCATTGCCGCCGAAACATTCGATACCCTGATCAACCGGCTCAAAGCGATCGGTATCGACAAGACGGTACGTCGTCAGCTGCATGGTCTGCGCGATCTCTACAACGACGCCAAGCACGATCCGACCGCACCCATTCGCCTGAAGCGCACGGTCGATATGGTAACGGCAGCGCGGGCGGCCGTTCAGACGCTGATCCAGGCTGGACTCGGCGCGACTTCCGCGCCGGTCGAGACGGTCGTCAGTCGCCTGCTGTGGATCTCGGCTTATGACGTCTATGTCGGCGGCGTTACTGAAGTTTATGTAAGTCTGCCGCTCCCCGAGGACATCTTCGCCACCCACCTCGACCTTGTATGGATCAAAGGGCTAGAGTGGGACACGATGAAGGGGGAGTTGCTCGCGACCGGCTGCTTCCACTATGGCAAAGAACACTTCGATCCGGTCGTCTTCAGCCGATTCGTCGAGGAGCAGGATTTTCTCAACGCCGGCATTTGGGACGGCGACTACCGGCAGCTCATCCGGATCATTTCGAGATATGAGGACCGGCCAACAGCCGCTCACCTCATCCCGAATCTGCGACGTGACCACATGTACATCGCTGTTCTTTCCGCGATCGCGCTGGCCGCTGTGGACATCGCGGCCGGCGTGCCCGCCCCACTGGCCGTCGAGAAGTTACGGAGCCAAATCCTAGAACATGCCGACAAGGTCTATGCGATGCCCGACGAGCGCGTCTGGGTGCACGCGGCCGCGACCGGTCTGGCGGAATTAATCGTCCAGCTCCCCTTTGCTTCTTGGGCACAGCTCAGCGGTCCGTTCTGGAACCTCTGGAACCCTAAGCAGCTAGTTGCCGTGGTGTCGGCAGCCGATTTGAAGATGGTCCCGTACGTAATCGACGACGCGAACCGGGTTGTCATCACTTGAAGCGAGTGTGGTCATCGATCCCGCAAACGACAGCGGTTAAGGTTTCGGAGGCCGGCACTTGCTGAAGATCGGACCGGCTTGGTAAATAGTTGGGTTTGGCTGCAATTAGTACGAGGGGGGATATTTGGCAGAGCCATTGAGGAAGAGAAAGGACGGCGGGGAGCTCTATAGCCGACGCGATGAAGTTGAAGCTCTGATCGATCGATTGGAAGAGCTGCCTCGCGATGAACTGATCGAGCGTATGCGCATCGCGACGCCGACGCACCCAGATTTCTTGCCGCCGGAGTGCCTGCTGCATTTTGTCCGCAAGTCGAAGCACGACAACTCCAGCCGTCAGTTCGAACTCATGTACAAGGCCCTCATCGCCAGAGTGGAGCGTGCGGCCACGGTCGCCGGGGCCGTTCACTACGTAGACGGCAAGCGCGCCATCACCGCGCGAGCGGCAAAGATCATTGAGGCCGTCATCTTCGCATTCGAGGTCAAGCTGACGCAGGACCGGAACGGCTACTACGACGGCCTCGACTACTTCGAGATCAACTTCGCATCCGCGGTGAAGCTGCTGCGATCCACTGCCCGGACCAAGATCGACACAGAGGAGGATCGCGAGCAGCCGCTTTCCTACAACGACGATGAGGCCATCTCTCCCGAGGTGGAAGCAGCAGCCGGTTCGTTCGATCCCTTCAATCTCGAAAAAATCGACGATCCGACTTACCGGTCGGCGCTGGGCGCTGCGATCAAGGAATTACCGGCAAACGAGCGCCAAGTCGTCGTGCTCATGCTCAAGGGCTATCAAATTGACTCGAACGAACCCAGCACCACTACGATCAGGAGCATCCTCGGATGCGCTGAGAAGACGGTCCGCAATCGAAGGGACCGCGCGCTCGATAAGCTCCGACAAGCACTGGAGGAGCTAGAATGACCCGTCACCCAGAAGAAACCGAGACCGTCCTCGCGTCTTTCGCAATCGAACCGACCCACGATAGGGAAACGCTGGACCGTTACCTCTCGGCCCATCCGGATCTCAGGTCTGAGCTCCTTGCGCTCGCTCTGGAGCTTGAGTTCGACGAGATCGACGAGTCTCCGCTCGATCTCGAATCCTCCGTTGTCGCCGAATCCTGGACAAGATACTCGGCGGCTTCGTCTGAGCCGTTGACCTCGGCGAGCTTCACAAGAGAGGTGGCGAAGTCGCTGGGTGTGAAGACCGCGGTCGTGGTACAGCTGCGTGACCGCGCAATATCGTTCGCGTCCATCCCGCAGCGATTCCTCGCACGCCTCTCGAGAGCCTTGGGAGCCGGCCTCGAAGAGCTATCGGCGTACCTCAATGCCCCCCGAAACTTGGCGCCGGGCGCGAGCTACAAATCGGACGGCAAGCCAGCCGCTGCGCAACAGATGACCCTGGCCGAGGTGATGAGCCAATGCGGCCACACTTCGGAAGAGATCGCGAAGCTGCTCGACGAGGAGTGACATGGACGGGATTGAAATCGCACGTCGTCGCGCCGCCGAGATCAACCGAGAGCTGATCGCGAAGGGCTCGGATATCACCAAGCCCTACCAACTGGCACTGGCAGCGGCCGACGCTGCGGGTGTCGAGGTGCAGAAGGTCGATAGGGGAAGCCCGATGCTTAACGGCGCTCGGGCGATCTACGATCCGACCACGCCGCTGATCTTGCACGAGGCAACCGGTTCCGACTTCGACGACGCCTTTCTGGTCGCCCATGAGGTCGGTCACGTTCAGTTGGGGGACCGCACCCAGCGCGACGAAGCTAGGCACATTGATCCGTCGCGCCCTTCGGAGATGCCGCCGGTCGGGGCGGAGCGCGTGGAGGACTACAGCCGTCGCCAGCGGCGAGAGGTCCAGATCGATCTATTCGCACGAGAACTTCTCCTGCCCCGCGCGACGGCCAAGGCTCTGCATGTCCAAAGCGCCATGACGTCGGAAGACCTCGCCCGGATGATAGGAGCGCCGCGCGCCGCCATCGTCCAGCAATTGCTCGATGCGCTACTGCTGCCAGAAGCCGATCCAGATCTCATTAAGGTGCCTGTGGAGCGCCTCCTGAATGAGAAGCAGAAGGAGGCCGCCGAACACTGGGGCGAGCCCTACCTGCTCGAGGCCGGTCCGGGCACCGGGAAGACGCAGACCCTGGTCGGTCGAGTCGCATGGCTGTTGGCCAAAGGAGTCGACCCGCGCAGTATCCTGGTGCTCACTTTCTCCAACAAGGCAGCGGGCGAACTGTTCGATCGCATCGCCGCCTTGGACGGCGCTGCAGCGGCAGCCATGTGGATCGGAACGTTCCACTCCTTCGGCCTGGACCTCATCCGTCGGTTCCACGACCGTCTGGGTTTGCCCGATGATCCAAAGATGATCGATCGCGCCGATGCCATCGGCCTGCTCGAAGTCGAAGCTCCCAAGCTCGATCTCCACCACTACAAGAACCTCTGGGATCCGACTGAGAACCTCGACAAGATCCTCGCAGCCATCTCGCGGGCGAAGGACGAACTGGCAGGCCCGCTCGAGTTCGAGCGCCTGGTCGCACTCATGGCAGCGGCGGCTGAAACGGAGGAAGCGAGGGTCGAGGCCGAAAAGCAGGCCGAGGTCGCGCGCGTCTACAAGCGATACGAAGAGATCAAAGGCGCAATGCCTCGGCTGGATTTCGGCGACCTCGTCACTCTACCGGTCAAGCTGCTGACCGAGCACGGAGACGTTAGGTCGGAGCTCTCTGTGCGCTATGCGCACGTGCTCGTCGACGAGTACCAGGACGTCAACCGCAGCAGCGTCGAACTCCTCAGGAAATTGCGCCCCACGGGCAAACATCTCTGGGCGGTCGGAGACGCCAAGCAATCCATCTACCGGTTCCGAGGCGCCTCGTCTGTCAACCTCGCGAACTTCGCCAAGGACTTCCTTGGAGCAAAGGATGGCCGACTGACCATCAACTACCGGTCCACCGGCGAGATCGTAACGACCTTCTCCAAGTTCGCGGAGGAGATGAACGTAGCCCGCGGCAAGGATTCCTCGCTCGAAGCCGACAGGGGCGGGTCCGGCCACGTCCCCGAGCATCGCCAGGTCGACTATGCCGCCGACGAGATGGAAGCGGTCGCTGAGGCCATCGAGGCCTTCAGGGCCGAGGGCATCGACTACAGGGACCAAGCGATCCTATGCACCGGCAACGACAAGCTGGCCAAGTTCGGCGCCGCCCTCGAGAGCCTTGGCATCCCAGTACTGCATCTGGGCAGCATCTTCGAACGGCCAGAGATAAAGGACCTGCTGTCGATCCTGTCGATGCTGGTGGACGGTCGGGCCATGGGCATCGTCAGAGCGGCCACCATGCCGCAGTTCGCGATGGGCATCGCCGATGCCGCCCATGTCATCCAGTCGCTCGCGGCCGGCACCGCTCCAGAGCCCGCTTGGTCCGCGACTGCGGAGCAGCTCCCAGGGCTGACCGCTGGTGGCAGAATTGCGCTGGGCGAAATAGGCAAAGTCATGGCAGGGTTTGACGAGAAGTCGCAGCCCTGGGACGTCCTCTCTGCGCTTCTGCTGGATCGCACCCGCATCGCGGCCGATCTCGGAACGGGCGCCACCATAGCATCGCGTGCGAAGAGCATAGCCATCTGGCAGCTCATGAACTTCGTACGGAATCCAGCACCAGGCCGAGGCCTGCCCATCGTTCGACTGCTGGATCGGATTCGGCGCCTCGTTCGGCTCGCCGACGAGCGCGATCTGCGGCAGCTTCCGGCCTCCGCTCAGGGCTTGGACGCCGTTCGCCTCATGACCATCCATGGCTCTAAGGGCTTGGAGTTCCGGGCCATCCACTTCCCCGGCGTGAACTCTAACAGCCTGCCCCGTTCGCCCAATATGTTTCAGGGCATCGAGACGGCCGATGG
>NZ_RZSW01000391.1:0-6151 GCF_003997375.1 Mesorhizobium sp. M5C.F.Ca.IN.020.29.1.1
TACCCCTGGCAGCACTTCAAGACCTTCGGAAAGCTGCAGCGTACCGCCGCCGAGACCGACGTGCAGTGGACGTACAAGTTCACCTTGCCGGCCGATTGCCAGGACCTGCCTTTCGCCTATTTCGACCGGCCGGACTGCCGCTTTCCCTTCATGGTGTTCGAGCATCGCGACAATCTGCTCTACACCGACGCCGAACAGATCTGGGCGCAGTATTCGCGCATCGTCGAACCGGGCCTTTGGCCAGGCTATTTCATGGACGTTTTCACCCTCAATCTGGCAGCCGAATACGCGCTTGCCATCCGCGAGGACGAGCGGTTGCGCGCGACCTTGCTGCGCGAATGTTTCGGCCCGCCTGAAATGCACGGCCAGGGCGGCCGCTACGCGCTCGCCACCAGTATCGACAGCATGAAGTCGCCGGCCGCCCAGGTCGGCAACGGCAGCGATCCATTCGGCGGGCTATACCGGAGCGGCGGCTGATGGCTCGCATGCTCGAAGTCCAATCGACCTTTTCGTCGGGAGAGGCCGATCCGAAGCTGATTGAGCGTCGCGACGTCGAGTTCTATTATTCGGCGGTGGAGCGCGGCCGCAACGTTGTTGCGCTGCCGCAGGGCGGTTTCAGCAACGTCTCGGGCACGGTGTCGGAAAGCCTGTTGCGAAACCCGGTCGCATCGCTGGGTTTCGTCGGCGCCACCATCACGGCGCCGAACGGCGGCACGGCCGCAAATCTGACCGATGGAGACCCCGCCACCGTCCTGGTGACGGCTGCCGCCGGCGCAGGCACCGTCGTCGCCGTTCATGTCGACCTCGGCGTGGCCAAGACCTTCTGCGCCTTCGACGTGATCGGCGTCTTCGCCGAGCTGCTCGCCCGCGACCAGTGCCTTGCGGTGCAATGGTCGACCGACAACGTCGCCTGGAACACGATCCAGACAATGGACATCGACAAGACCGCCGAAAACAAGCGGTCGCGGCGCTTCGCCGTGGGACCCGGGCTTTCGATCACAGCGCGTTATCTCCGCGTCGTCACGACGGGCGGCGCCGGTCTCGGCACAATCACCATTGCCGGCATCGCGCTTTGGGCGGAGGGCGCCTATGACGGCGCGGTCCGGCTCGCCAATTTCAATTTCCGACAAGGCCAGGAATACACGCTGGCGCTGACGCCGAACCACGGCGACGTGTTCTTTAACGGCGATTGGCAGGCGTCTTTCAGCACTCAGATCAGCACAGGCCAGCTCGCCGCGCTGGACTGGACGCAGAAGCTCGACAGCTTCCTGGCGTTTCATGAGGACCTGGAGACGCCGCTGATCAAGCGGCAGGGACGTAACACCGAGTGGAACTTCGCGCCCTATCCGTTCAAGAACTTGCCGATTGAGGATTTTGGCGGCGTCTATACCAATGGCATCAACGCCGTGCAGCGCATCCAACTCTACAGCTTCGGCGGCGTCGGCAAGTTCTTCGACCTGATACTTGAAGGGCAATCGACCGCGGCGATCGCAACGGGCGTCGACAACATAGCGACCGCTGCCAACATCGAGGCCGCGTTGGAGGCGCTGCCGAACGTCGAGCCCGGCCTCACCGTCACATCGCTGGGCGGAAATTCGTACGACGTGACCTTCACCGGCGGCGACAACGCCGGCCGGCCGTGGCTGGTCATGTCAGGCACATCGCTCGAAGACGGCGGCAACGTCGTCGTGCGCGAGATCACTAAGGGCGTCGAGCCAGGCGAGCCGGTGATCTCGGCGGCGCAAGGCTGGCCGCGCACTGGCATCTTCTATCAGCAATCGTTGCTGCTCGCCGGCCTGAAGGCGTTGCCACGCCACATCATGAAATCGGTCACCGGATCGCCGGACGACTTCAACACCGAAATCGTAACTGCCAATGGCGGCATGCTGTTCGAGCTCGACGGCGGCACCGCCAACGAGATCACAAAACTGCATTCCGGCATTGCGCTTTTGGCGCTCACGCGCGATGCGATCTATTATCTCGACGCCGACGCGCTGTCGAAAACGGTCGTGCCGGCTTTCAAGCCGACCGAACAGCCCGGCATGAAACGGGGCGTGCCGCTGGCGTCGATCGAGGGCGGCCTCGAATATGTCGAGAATGGCGGCAACATCTTGCGCGAGCTCAAATTCTCCGAGCTGCAGCGCAATTTCTCGGCGCAGAACGTTTCGGTCCTGTCGTCGCAGCTGCTTCGCGATCCGGTCGACCAGACGCACCGGCGCGCCATTCAAAATCAGGAAAACGACCTGCTCTACGTCGTCAACAGCGACGGCACGATGATCCAGATGACCGCGCTGCGCTCGGAAAACATCACCGGCTTCACCTTGCGCGAGGGAACCGGCCAGATCGTGGCAGCGAGCACCGACAGCGAGCAGAATGTCCGCCTGGCCGTTTCGAGAACCACCAACGGCGCCTCCCGGCTGTGGCTCGAGCGGATCGACACCGCCTGCGTGACCGACGCCGCCCAGGTGGCGACCGGTGTCGACATCACGTCGATCGCGGTTCCGGCCGCCTTCAACGGGGAGATCCTGCATGTGTTCTGCGACAAGGCCTATGTCGGCACGCGCACCGTCGCGGCCGGCGCGATATCAGGCCTGCCGGCTTGCGCACGTATCGAAGCGGGCTATGCGGTGCTGCCCGATGTCGTCGACATGCCGGTGCTGAAAGACGAGGAAGCGCAGCGGCCGCTAGCCAGGCAGAAGCGCTGTTCGACGCTGCACCTGTCGCTGTTCGAAACCGACCATATCGCCGTCCAGGTCAATAGCGGCCCGATTTACGAGGTGCCGCTGATGCAGCTCGGCGAGTTCGAAGTCGGCGAGAGTATCGGCGACCGGCCGTTCACCGGCACCGTGCATCTTGAGGGATTTCTCGGCTTCACCGAGACCGCCCAGGTCCGCATTCTTGGGCTTCGCCCAGGGCGCATGACCGTGCGGCAGATCAGGAAGGAAGTGAGGGTCTGATGGAACTGGTGATCACGCTCGGCTCGCAGCTTCTAGGCGCCGTTGGCGTGACCGGCGCCACCGCCGGCGGCGCCGCGGCCGGAGCTGCCGGCGGATCCTCGCTGCTATCGACCATTGTCCAGGGCGGCCTGACCGCCTTCAGCGCCGCCGCCGGCATCGCCCAGGGCGTCGCCGGCCAGAGCGCGGCCAAGGTCGAGGAGCTCAACGCCGCCGCCGGCGCCGATCGCGAGAAGATCGCCGGCGAGGACGAAGCGCTGCGCATCAACCGGGCTCTGGCCGAGAGCATCGGTGAGCAGGCGGTCGCCTTCGCCGCCGCCGGCATCGACCTGTCATCCGGCACGCCGCTGCAGGCCAGGCAGACGGCAAAGCAACGCGCCAACGAGGATCTCAACATCAATCGGTCTAATACCAGCTCGAAGGTCGCCGCCTGGAATTCCAGGGCCTATGCGGCGCGCGCGCGAGGCAGGGCGGCGAGGGCAAGCGGCATCGCCGGCGCGATCGGCGACATCGGCGGTTTTGGGCTGGACGTGATCGACCGCGGCGGTCCGCTCGGCAAGAAGGTGGCCTAGGCGATGGCGGACGTCCCGACTTACGAACGGAGGGTAGGCCCGGACGGCGAGCCGCAGTTCGACAGCAATCTCGGCGCCGACGCCTATTACGGCCGTCTGCGCGGTGAATTGTCGGCGCTGGCCAACAAGGTCGGCGGCATGGCCGACCGCGCCGCCGCGGCCGAGGGCGAGACGGCGGGGCTGATGGCTGGCCTCGACCCCAATTTCCGGCCCGGCCGCGCGAGCACGATCTATGGCCAGGCCTACGACCGCGCCGGCACGCGGGCATGGCTGGACAGCCAGGAAAACGCGCTCGCCGAGCAGATGGGCGCCCTGGCGCTGCAATTTGAGGCCGACCCGGCCGGCCTGGCCAAGGCGATCGCCGACTTGCAGGCGCAGACCTCCGGCGCGCTGGCCGACAAGAATTTCCCGGAAGCCAATGTCGCCTTCGCCGGTTTTTTCTCGCGCGCCCGCACAACCTACGTCCGCGCCGCGATCAAGGACAAAGCCGACAAGGACAAGGCGAACTGGCTGGCGACGGCCAATGCGGCCAACCAGCGGCGCAACAATGAGGTCGACCGGATCACCCATGCCGGCGGCCTCGACGACGAGGCGCAGAAGGTCGCGGCCGGCGCGGCCGAGGAGGAACGCCGCGCCAACGAAGCCCTGGTCGACGCCGGGGTGATCTCGCCGGAGGAGGCTCGCAAGCGCAATGAGGAGGTCGCCAAGCGGGCGAAGCTCGGGCCGTTCATCGGCGCGTTCGACAATCTCAAAACCATCCCGGAAAAGCAGAAGCTGCTCGCCGATTTCGACAAGCAGTACAATGAGAACGCCGGCGGACTGGCCGACCTGATTTCCGGCGACGACTATCAGCAGCTTCGCCGCTACATGGAAACCAAGATCAACGGCGCGGAGGCCGACAATAAGGCGGCGATCTCGGGCATCGACCGGGCCGCCGGTTCGATCGAGGATCGCGCGGCCGAAGGCTTTCCGGTGCCGCCGGCCGAGGCGGCGGCGCTGCGCCAGGCGGCCGAGAACACCGGCGATCCGGCGGCGATCGGCCGCGTCGAGGCGGCCGAGCAGTTCCAGAAGCTCGGCCAGCAGCTGGTGACCATGTCGCCGATGGAAATCGAGGTTCTGCGCCGCCAGACGGTGCTCGACATGGAAAAGAACGGCGCCAGCCAGCGTTCCATGGACGTGCTCGCGGCGATCGACAAGGTCAAGTCGAGGATGACGACGGCGCTCGACACCGATCCCTATGCGTGGGGCGCGCGTTCCGGCACGATCAAGCAGGTTCCGGCGCTGACGCTTGGCGGCGACATGATGACGCCGACCTTCGCCGCACGGCTCGCGGCGCGCGACACGATGCGCGCGCGTTACGGCCGTAAGGTTCCGTTCTTCACCGCCAACGAAAGGGAGAGCATCGCCTACATCGCCCGCAATGGCGGCCCGGCGGCGCTTGACCTGGCGCAGGGGATGATCAAGTCGCTCGGCAAGGAGGCGCCCGGCGTGCTGGCCGAGATCTCCGACGACGCGCCGGTGCTGACCAACATGGCCGGCCGGCTGGCCAGTGGCGGCAGCCTTGCAGCGGCGCAGGACGCCATGGCGGCGATCGAGGCGCGCAAGGACAAAGAGTTCAAGCCGGTTTCTATTCCCGAGGCGCAGGAGGGGATCGCGGCGGCCGGCAAGCTCGGCGGCGCCTATCTCGCCGATCCGAAGTCGGAGGCTGCGGTGCGCGCCGAGGCGAAGCTGATCTTCGAGAAGCGCGCCAGGGATCGCGGATTGACCGGCAAGCTCGAGGATGATCCGGAAGCCAAGGCGATCTATGAGCAGGCGCTCGACGATGCCGCCGGCGCCACGACCCGCAACGGCGTCAAATATGGCGGGCTCGACGAGGTCAACGGCGTCAAGGTGGTGGTGCCGCCCGACGTGCGCGCCGGCGAGATCGAGGAGACGCTGCACCGCATCGACAATCTGGCGGCCCTGCCGCCGATCGGCGCCGCCAACGGTGTCACTATCACGCCGCAGCAGCTGCAGGGCGCCACACTGGTGACGGTCGGGAACGGCAGGTATCGCGCGGCGCTCGGCGATCCGCGCACCGCCGATCCGCGCTATGTGATGAAGCCGGACGGCACTTTCTGGACGGTCACGGTCGATGAACTGCGCAAGGCCGTTCCGGCAGTCGAGGATCAGCCCGCGGCCGCCGGCGCCGGCTGGATGGGCAGGCGGATCAAGAAGTGAGCGGTTTCTGGTACGAGCCGCAGGATCCGGCATTCTTCACCGCGGCCGGCGGACAGGCCTCGCTCGGCGAGATCTACCAGGCGGCGCGTGACGCTTCGCTCTACGTCGACAACACTTTCGCCGCGCAGGCGGCGATGGAACGGGCCTATGACGATCGCAACGATCGGATCTTCGATCTAACAGGCGAAAAACTCGACAATCCCTACCGCATGGGCTGGCGGGGCATCGACCAGCAGGCGCGCGATCGCGAAGCCGGCGTCTGGGAAGGGCCGCTGCAAAGCGCGGTTTCGAGCTGGCAAGGCCGGGTCCGCGAGCTCGCCGGCCGGCGGCCGGAGCTGGCGGCCGAGTTGATGCCGACACGGTCGATCGAGGAAGACGCGCTTGCGCTGACACGCGATGCCGATC
>NZ_RZSW01000392.1:0-6110 GCF_003997375.1 Mesorhizobium sp. M5C.F.Ca.IN.020.29.1.1
AGACAGCTTCATCGCCAAGGAAACGGAAAAGCCGGAGACTCACACGCTTTCCGTGCTGGTCGACAACGAGCCGGGCGTGCTGGCCCGGGTCATCGGCCTGTTTTCCGGACGCGGCTACAACATCGAGAGCCTGACGGTCTCCGAAACCGAACATGAAAAGCATCTGTCGCGCATCACCATCGTAACGCGGGGTACGCCGCATGTGCTGGAGCAGATCAAGCATCAGCTCGAGCGCATCGTGCCGGTGCACCGTGTCGTCGATCTCACCGTGCGCTCGCATGAACTCGGCCAGGACCGGCCGCTGGAGCGGGAGCTCGCGCTGGTGAAAGTGGCCGGCACCGGCGAAGGTCGCGTCGAGGCGCTGAGGCTGGCCGATGCCTTCCGCGCTAGCGTCATCGACGCCAATACCGAGCATTTCATCTTCGAGATCACCGGCAAGGGCTCCAAGATCGACCAGTTCATCGCCATCATGAAACCGCTCGGCCTGGTCGAGATCTGCCGGACCGGCGTGGCGGCGATGAATCGCGGCCCGCAAGGGATGTAAACCGTCCGGCGCCATGGCTCCAACGCGCTGGCGCCGCCTACACCTGTCTGTTGCTTTTGGTGCTGATCCTCTGGGCCGGCTGCCGGCGCGGGTAGCCTTTGTGCGCCTGAACCAAAAAGACAATATTGCTGACCTGCTTGGGAAGAAGCCATGACCTTCGATGCATTTCTTGCCCTGCTGGTCTATGCCTTCGCGACTTCGATCACGCCGGGCCCGAACAACTTCATGCTTTTGGCTTCCGGCGTGAATTTCGGTTTTGCCAAAACCATTCCGCACATGCTGGGCATCAGCATCGGCTTTCTCGTGCTGCTGCTGGCCGTCGGCTTCGGTCTCGGCGCCGTGCTGACTGCGTTTCCGGCGCTGCACACCGGGTTGAAGGTCGCGGGCGGCGTCTACCTGCTCTATCTCGCCTGGAAGATCGCCATGTCGCGTTCGCTCAGCGGCCAGGGCGAGGCCAATGCGCGACCGATGCGTTTCATCGATGCCGCAGCGTTCCAGTGGGTCAATCCCAAGGCTTGGGTGATGGCTATCACTGCCATGGCCGTCTATGCCATTCCGGAGCATCCGTTTCTGTCGGTGGCGTTGATCTCGATAGCCTTCACCGTCGTCAACCTGCCGAGTGTTTCGGTGTGGGCAGGTTTCGGCATGGCGCTGCGCGGTTTTCTGTCGGATCCGGTACGGCTGAAATGGTTCAACATCGCCATGGGCGTTCTGCTGGCGGCGACGCTGTGGCCGATGCTTCGGTAGCTGCCTTTTATTGTGCGCCGCACATTAAATCTTCGTAATGCCGGGTTTTGGCACTTTTTCGCCTTCGGCGCCTGCTATCTACTTGGTGAAAACCGCGGCACTAGGCTGCGAGTTACGTCAAGATATGACCACCGAACCACGGCCTGTCGGATAGAAGGCTTTTGACGATGCGTGGGAAGATCGTGCTTGCGGTGCTTGCGGCCGCCTGCCTTGTCGCAGCCGGGCTCTACCTTTCGCCCGCGGCAACGGACAAGGTCCGGCAGATGCTGTCAGCGGGGCAGGCGGCTCCTGACAAACCGGCGGCCGCCGCAAATGCCGCACGTTCGACCTCGGTGGTTGCCGCCACCGCTTCGACGGCCGACTTCCCGATCCGGCGCTACGCCATCGGCTTCGTATCCTCCCCCGCCGTGGTCAGCGTGAACGCACGGATCTCGAGCCAGATCACATCGATCGCCGTCAAGGACGGGCAGATGGTGAGGGCTGGCGACCTTCTGTTCTCGCTGGACGACCGCTCACTGAAGGCGCAACAGGCCCGTGACCAGGCGACGCTCGCCAAGGACGAGGCGCTGCTTGCCAGTGCCACGGCCGATCTTGAGCGCGCCAAGAACCTTGTCGCCAGGCAGGCTGGCACGCAGCAAACCTATGATCAGGCAATCGCCGCGCAGAAGTCCGCTGCGGCCACAGTCGATGCCGACAAGGCGTCGCTCGATGCCGACGCTGTCCAACTCGGCTTTGCCACGATCACGGCGCCGATTTCCGGCAGGCTGGGCGCGGTCAACGACGCGATCGGCGATCTCGTCACCACCAGCAACGGCACGTCGACCCCGCTGGTGACCATCACCCAGGTGGACCCGTTGCAGGTGAACTTCAATCTTCCGGAAAGCGATCTTGCCTTGCTGCACAAGGCGCTGGCGGAGCCAAGGGAAGGCGCAGTCACGCTGACCAGGGACGGCGATCCGACGCCGATCGGCAAGGGGACCCTAGATTTCGTCGATGCCAGCGTCGACACAGCCTCCGGCACGATCGCAACGCGTGCCCGCGTGCCCAATGCCGATCTTTCGCTGTGGCCGGGCCAATATGTGAATGTCGTTCTCGATGCCGGCATCATGCCGCAAATGACCTCCGTTCCCACGGTTGCGGTCCAGCCCAGCCAGAAGGGACCGTTCGTCTATGTGATCAAGCCTGACGAGACGGTGGAGATGCGGCCCGTGCAGGTCGCGCTGACCGAAGGCGACAGCAGCGCTATCGGCGAGGGGCTGAAAAGCGGCGAACGTGTCGTCGTCGAGGGCCAGGCAAAGCTGAAGAACGGTTCGCCGATCCGCGAAGCCGAGGTCGGGACCGGCGATCAGGCGTCTCCAAGGGTTGCGGAGGCTGGCAAGGCGGCCGGGACGCGCCCATGATCTCCGAATTCTGCATCCGCAGGCCCGTCGCCACCCTGCTCATGTCCTTTGCCCTCGTGCTGGGCGGGCTGTTCGCTTACAAGTTCCTGCCAGTGGCCGCTCTGCCGAGCGCCGAGTTTCCGGTGGTCAACGTCTCGGCCTCGCTGCCCGGCGCCTCGCCGGAAACCATGGCGACCTCGGTGGCAACGCCGCTGATCAAGCAGTTCGCCACCATCGCCGGCATCGATTCGATCTCGACCACGAATTCGCTTGGCTCCACCTCGATCGCCATCCAGTTCGTGCTCAATCGCGACATCGACGCCGCGGCGGCCGACGTGCAGGCGGCGATCGCGCGAACGCAGCGGCAATTGCCGCCCGAGATGACCAGCCCGCCGAGCTACCGCAAGGTCAATCCGGCCGATGCGCCGATCCTCCTGATGTCCCTGGTCAGCGACACAGTTCCGCTGACCGATCTCGATGCCTTTGCCGAGAATGTGATCTCGCCGTCGCTGTCGACGATCGAAGGCGTGGCGCAGGTCTCGATCTTCGGGCAGCAGAAATACGCCGTGCGCGTCCAGATCGATCCGACGGCGCTGGCCGCACGCGACATCTCGATCGACCAGCTGCAGACGGCGATCGCCTCGGCCAACAGCAACACGCCGCTCGGCGTGCTGCAGAACGACAAGCAGCAGCTGACGATCACCGCCAATACGCAGCTGAACAACGCGGCGGGATTTTCCAACATCATTATAGCCACCAGGAACGGCCGTCCGGTGCGGCTCGGCGAGGTGACCCGCGTCATCGATTCGGTCGAGACCACGACGACGGCAAGCTGGTACGACGGCACCCGCGCGATCATCATGGCGGTGCAGCGCCAGCCCGATGCCAACACCGTCGACGTCGTTGACCGCGTCAAGGCGATGCTGCCGTCCTTCCAGGATCAAATGCCGGCGGCGGCCAGTATCCAGTTGCTCAACGACCGCTCGACTTCGATCCGCGAGGCGGTCGACGACGTGCAGTTCACGCTGCTGCTCACCATCGCACTGGTGGTGATGGTGATTTTCCTGTTCCTGCGCCGGGTAACGGCGACAATCATCCCGGCGGTGGCGGTGCCGATCTCGCTGATCGCCACGCTCGGCGCCATGTTCCTGTTCGGCTTTTCCATCGACAACATATCGCTGATGGGGCTGACGCTGGCGGTCGGCCTTGTCGTCGACGATGCGATCGTCATGCTGGAGAACATCTTCCGCCACATGGAGGAGGATGGGCTCTCGGCCCTCGACGCGGCGCTCAAAGGTGCGCGGGAAATCGGCTTCACCATCATTTCGATCTCGATCTCGCTGGTGGCGGTGTTCATCCCCGTGCTTTTGATGGGTGGAGTGATCGGCCGCATTTTCAACGAGTTCGCGGTGGTGGTGACAGTCGCCATCCTGGCGTCGATGTTCGTGTCGCTGACACTGACGCCGATGCTGTGCTCGCGGCTTTTATCGGTGTCGAAGGCCGAGCGCGAAGCAGTGCAGGGCGGAGATCACAGGCACAATTTCTTCATGCGAGGCTATGACTGGCTGCTGACCTTCTGCCTGCGGCACAGTTTCCTGGTTTTTCTCGTCTTTATCGGAACGGCCGCACTGACGGTCTGGCTGATCCAGACCTCGCCGAAGGGCTTCTTCCCGCAGGAGGATATCGGCCAGATTTCGGTGACGACCACCGCGCGCCAGGACATTTCGTTCGACGCCATGGTGAAGCTGCAGGGGCAAGTGGCTGATGTCTTCAGCCATTCACCCTATGTCTCGCATGTAGGGTGGTCGGTAGGCGGCGGAGACAACGCGCTCAACCAGGGCCGGCTCTATGTGCAATTGAAGGACAAGGACCAGCGCCCCGATATCGACAAGGTGCTCTCGGATCTGCGGCGGCAGCTGGCCAATGTTCCCGGCATCGAAACTTTCATGCAGCCGGTGCAGAATCTGCGGCTCGGCGCGCGCGCTTCGGCCAGCGCCTATCAGCTCGTCGTGCAGGGCCTCGACATCGGCGCGGCTGACAGCTGGGCGCAGAAGCTCACCGACGCGATGGCCGCTGACCATAGCGCCTTCACCGACGTCACCAATGATTTGCAGAACAACGCCTTGCAGGCGTCGCTGGTGGTCGACCGCGACAAGGCGGCGACGCTCGGCATCGACACCGATACGCTGCGCTCCAGCCTCTATGGCGGTTTCGGCACCGAGCAAGTGTCGACCATCTTCGGTTCGGCCGACAGCTATGAGGTGATCATGGAGCTCGACCCGAGGATCGAGTGGTCGCCAGAAAGGATGCTGGCGATCAAGGTGAGGACGGCCAGCGGCAGCCTGGTGCCACTCGGCGCTTTCGCCAGTGTCGATCGGACCGCCGGCGCCTTGACCGTCAATCAGCTCGGCCAGCTTCCGGCGGTGACCATCTCCTACAATCTGCCGCAGGGCGTCGCGCTCGGTGACAGCGTGACCCACATCAATGCGCTGAAGGAAAAGATCGGAATGCCGGCGACGATCTCGACCACTTTTTCGGGCACGGCGAAAACGTTCCAGGATTCGCTTGCCAACCAGGGCCTGCTGATCGGCGGCGCGATCCTGACCATCTACATCGTCCTCGGCATCCTCTACGAGAGCTTCATCCATCCCCTCACCATCCTGACCGGACTGCCGTCGGCCGTGCTCGGCGCACTGGTGGCGTTGCGGCTTGCGGGCATGGACCTGTCGGTGATCGCGGTCATCGGCATCCTGATGCTGATCGGCATCGTCAAGAAGAACGGCATCATGATGATCGACGTTGCGCTCGAACTCAGGCGCGAGGGGATGTCGCCGCTCGATTCCATCCACAAGGCCTGCCTGATGCGCTTTCGTCCGATCATGATGACGACGCTGGCGGCCCTGATGGGCACGATCCCGATCGCGCTCGGGACCGGCGCCAGCGCGGAACTGCGCCAGCCGCTCGGCGTTGCGGTGGTCGGCGGCCTGGTCGCTTCGCAAGCGCTGACGCTGTTCGTCACGCCGGTCATCTATGTCTACATGGAGCATTTTTCCGGCTGGCTTCTCGGGCTGTGGCCGCAGCGTCGGGACGAGCAGCTACCGGTCGAAACCGTCGACCAGCCGTCGCTGTTCGAGGGCGGAGAAGAGTTGCAGGGCGAGCCGCAAAAGGCGGCTGCAGAGTAAAGCCGATGGATTTCACTGGCCCAAGCCGTGGCGCTTGCCGCCGGCGGCTCGCGATCGTAAGTTGACGCCCATGTCCCATGATCACGACCACGACAACGAGCTTGATCCTTTTGCCGCCCGGGTGCGCGCGCTGGAGACGATCCTTACCCAGAAAGGGCTGATCGATCCGGCCGCCATCGACGTGATCGTCGACACCTACGAGACAAAAATCGGCCCGCGCAACGGCGCCAAGGTGGTGGCGAAGGCCTGGGTCGATCC
>NZ_RZSW01000393.1:0-6108 GCF_003997375.1 Mesorhizobium sp. M5C.F.Ca.IN.020.29.1.1
CCTCGAAGGTCCTCGAATTGCGCTCGTCGGAACGGCGCGTCAGTGCTTCGAGCGTCTTCAGATCCTGGGCGAGGCCAGAGACGGCCGCCGTGTTGGCACTGGAGCCGGCCAGCGAACGGACGGCGCTCTCGGCTGCCTCGCGCGCCGCGCTGAGGATGGAATCGCGGGTGTCAGCCAGCGACTTCTCGATTTCGTTGAGACGGGGGCTGATGTCCTCGAATTCCGGCAGTGGCGTGCCGGGCTTCGAAAGATGCGCCGACAGACCGGCGACTTGCGCCTCCAAGCTGCGGATCAGGGCCGGGTCGATGCCGGCGACTTGTGCCGCGGATGAATCCAGCCGGCTTGAAATATCTTCGAGGCGGCCTTCCAGGCCACGGATCGCCGCTTCGCTTGCGGAATCGGGAACGCGCGTTTCCATGCGCTGGGCCAGCGCGCTGAAGCGGGCGTCGATGGCGTCCATGATGCCGGGCCCGTCGATCTGCGGCACACGTTGGTCCAGCCTGTCGACGACTTCGTCCAGCCGGCGCTCGAGATCACGAAACAGCATGTTGCCTTGTTCGATCGCGTCGCCTTGGCGGCGCTCTATCATGCCGGACAGCACGTCGAAACGTTGCTCCAGCCCCTGGAAGATGTAGTCGGCATCCGGCATGGCAGGCGCCCTGTCGATCTTGTCGGCAATGAGCGCGATCTGCTTGTCGAGACGCTCCATCGCCTGCTCCGGCAAATTGGCCCGGCCGGCAAGATCATCGACCCGGCTCGACAGCATGTTGAGGCGGTCAATAATCTCGCCGCTCGGGTGAACTTGCGTGACTTCCTCGATCTGCTGGGCAAGCGAGGCGATTCGCTTCTCGATTCGTTCGAGGGGTTCGGGGTCGATTGAATTGGCCTGCGCGGCGACGGTGGATGCGACGATAGCGCGGGAAATCTCGTCCAGCCGCTCGTCGATCATACCGAATGTTCCGCTGCCGCGATTGTCCTGCTGCCTGGCGAAATGATCGACGGCACCGGCAAGCGTGCGGACCTTTTCTTCGAGCGACCGCAGCGACAGTGATTCCGGCAAATTGTTGACGGCATTGCTGATCTGTTCGAGCCGGTCGGTCAGCATCGAAAGACCGGGTGCGTCGGACCGCTTGCGCTGATCGGCATCGACACGGTCCTCGAACGCGGTCCAGCGGCGGTCGAAATCGTCCCAGCGGCGGCCGACCGCCTGCACGCTCTCCTCGCGCGCCAACGTGTCGAGCGCGGCCTTGACCTGCTCCAGCTCGAGCCGGAGCATGTTGACGCTTCTGTCGTCGCTCTTTTCAGCAAGGGTCTGGATGGCGCCGGAAAGCCGCTCGAACTCGACGCCAAGTTCGGCGCTGCCTTTGCCGCCCCCCGATTGGCCACCCGGCTGGGCGCTTGCCTGGAAAGCCCGCTCGATGTCCTTGCGCAGCGCTTCGAATTCGCGCTGCAGGCCGGCGGTCATCTGGTGGCGCAGTTCCTCGCGCAGACCGCGCAATTCGCCGGCGATCTTGCCGACCACAGCGACGCCGTCTTCTTGGCCGCGGACGCGGTCGATGTCGCGGGCGATCGCCTGGTAACTCTGGTCGAAGGTAGCCGGCGCCGGGCTTTTCGGCGGCTGTGCGAGGCGCGGATCCTCATAGGGTCGGGCGCTGGCATAGCGCGGCTCCGCGCTCGGCCGGCGCGGATCGAGACGCTCGCTCATGTCCTCGCGCGTCCGCTCCAGCCGCTGCTCCAGCGTTTCCAGGGAACGGTTGAGCTGTTCAAGCGTGGTGTGCGGCCTGCGCTGCCTGCCGGCGTTGAGTGTATCGAGATAGGACCGCTTGCTGTTCATCGATGCGCCCGTTCAGAATTACTGCTGGCTTATGACCAGTTTCCCAAAGTCCTGCCGGAAACGAAGGCGGCCGCGCGGCTTAGCTACGGCGGAAGACCAACTTCCCGGGTTTCACCCGCGCTCCGAAAAACCGTGAAAAATTCGCTACAGAATAAACACGGGTAACCGACATGCGCACATTTCGCCCAACGTGGTAAACAACGCGTTAACTAAGCTTAAGAAGTTACAACGTGTTGGCGGGCCGCCTAAAGCGCCGCCGGGCCATGCGGTGCCGGATGCGGCAAAAGTTCCTCCCCACAACGCCCTTGCTTCGTGAGGCGGCTATCGGTATACAATTGACGTAAACGTAAAGATGCAGACTGTGCCGTTTGCGATTTGTTTGTTGAAACCACGAGTGGAAGCACGCCCCCGCTTCCACTCAGGCGACGCAAGGTGCGGGACCGCGACGCCACCAGATGGGGAAGCCAGTGACCATGAAACTTGTTTCGCCCGGCGAAGCCGCGGCCAATACCAATAACATGTCTGATAAAGCCGGCGAGGATCTTGTCCGCATCGGCGAAATGGCCAAGAAATACGGAGTTACGCTGCGCACGCTGCGTTTCTACGAGGACAAGGGCCTTCTCAATCCGCAGCGCGACGGCTCGACCCGTCTCTACACGCGCCGCGACAAGGCCCGGCTGAAACTGATCCTGCTCGGCCGCAAGGTCGGATTTTCGCTGCGTGACGTCAAGCAGATGATGGATCTGTATGACCCGACAGGCTCCAACACCAAGCAGTTGCGACTGGCGCTCGACAAGTCGGAGAAGCAGCTTGCCCGTCTGCAGAAGCAGCGGGCGCTGATCGACGACGCCATCAACGAGTTGAGCAACTCGATGGCGGCGGTCCGTCAGATGCTAAGCGAACGTGCGGCGCCGCAGGCCAGCGTCGCCGGATAATTCGATCTCGCCGGCTTCCGGTGACCGGGCTTCTGACGAATGAGAGCCGTGTGGCCTTGGCCGCGCGGCTCTTTCTGTCTTCCGGCTGCGTCGGGATGACTGCATTTCAATTTGTTCCGCACTGGCTTCAACGGTGTAGCGCCGCTACGCTCACGGGGTGAGGCTTCGGGAAAATTTGTCGCTTAAAAAAAATTGACGTTTACGCAAACGTCAACTTTTGCTATCCCCGACCTGAACATTGGTCCGCATGCTGTCCCTGACTTCTTCTTGGGGCTTGATTTCGGGCCAAGGCCGCATGGTGGAGGAAAACGCATGCCGATCTACAGGGCGCCGGTCCAGGACACACTGTTTGTGCTGAACGAGGTACTGGGCTACCAACGCTATTCCAACCTTCCCGGATTTTCCGACGCGACGTCGGATGTGGTCGAGGCCATCCTCGCCGAGGGCGCCAAGCTCGCCGAAAACGTCATGCAGCCGCTGAACCGCGTCGGTGACATGGAAGGTTGCGCGCGCCATGACGATGGCTCAGTGAGGACGCCGAAAGGCTTCAAGGAGGCCTTCGACCAATATCGCGATGGCGGCTGGATGGGACTGGCCGCACCCGTCGAATTTGGCGGCCAGGGTCTGCCTTACGCGGTGCATACCGCTGTTTCCGAATACATGGTTTCGGCCAACATGTCGCTGATGATGTATCCCGGCCTGACGCAGGGCGCGATCGCGGCGATTATTACTCACGGCACTGACGAGCAGAAGGCGATCTGGCTGCCGAAGCTGGTCGAGGGCGCCTGGACAGGCACCATGAACCTGACCGAGCCGCATTGCGGCACCGATCTCGGCCTGCTGCGCACTAAGGCGGTTCCCAATGGCGACGGCACCTACAGGATCTCAGGCCAGAAGATATTCGTATCGGCCGGCGAGCACGACATGTCGGACAACATCATCCACCTCGTGCTGGCCCGCATTGAGGGCGCACCGGAAGGCGTGAAGGGCATTTCGCTGTTCATCGTGCCGAAGCTCAAGCTCGATGCATCAGGCAATCCTAGCGAGAAGAACACCGTGTCCTGCGGCTCGATCGAGGAGAAGATGGGCATCCATGGCAATTCGACCTGCGTCATGAACTATGACGAGGCGCAAGGCACGCTGCTCGGCGAGGCCAATGGCGGGCTGAAGGCCATGTTCACGATGATGAACGAAGCCCGGCTCGGCGTCGGCCTGCAAGGGCTGTCTCTGTCGGAGGTCGCCTACCAGAACGCTGTGTCCTATGCCAAGGATCGCCTGCAGGGTCGCTCGTTGTCCGGGCCGAAGGCGCCGGACAAGAAAGCCGATCCGATCATCGTCCATCCCGACATCCGCCGCAGCCTGATGACCATGAAGGCCTTCAACGAGGCCGGCCGCGCGCTGGCGCTGTGGACGGCGATCAAGTCGGACATCGCTCACCGTGCCAGTGACGACAAGGACCGCCAGGCTGCCGACGACTACACCGGCCTGATGACGCCGGTGGTCAAGGGCGTGCTCACCGACAAGGGTTTCGACCACGCGGTGATGGCGCAGCAAGTGTTCGGCGGCCACGGCTACATCGAAGAGCACGGCATGAGCCAGTTCGTGCGCGATGCTCGCATCGCCATGATCTACGAAGGCGCCAACGGCATCCAGGCACTCGACCTCGTCGGCCGCAAGCTGGCCTTGAATGGCGGCCGCGCCGTGCAGGCCTTCTTCAAGGAGGTCGGCGAATTCTGCGAGGAGAACCGCACCGACGAGAAGATGGCGCCTTTCACCAAGGCGCTGAAGAAGGGCCTCAACGATCTGCAGGCGGCGACGATGTGGCTGATGCAGAACAGCATGGCCAAGCCCGACAACGCCGGCGCCGCCTCAACCGACTACATGCATCTCTTCGGCCTTGTGGCGCTGGGCTACATGTGGGCGCAGATGGCCAAGGCAGCCGGGGCGAAATTGGCGAGTGGCGCCAATGGGCCTTCGACCTTCTACGACAGCAAGCTTGTGACGGCGCGCTTCTTCATGGAGCGGATCATGCCGGAAACGTCGGCGCACCTCGCCCGCATCTCCAGCGGCGCCGAGACATTGATGGCACTGCCAGCGGAAGCGTTCTAAGCTCGACAGCGTCGGTACAGCCGGCCTTAACCTGTCGATACACGGAGGAAATCGTGGCGACAAATCCTGCCGAAGTGCTTGCTTTGCCCAAACCCGCCTGGGCGGCGGATGAGGTCGGCATGCTCTACGACATGGCGCACCGCTTCATGTCGGAAGAGATCGCGCCGCGCTATGACGAGTTCGAGATGAACGAGATGGTCGACCGCGAGTGCTGGCTAAAGGCGGGGGCGGCCGGTCTGCTCTGTGCCTCGATCCCGGAGGAATATGGCGGCTCGGGCGGGACATTCGCGCATGAGAGCGCCATCATCGAGGCGATCGGCCACGTCGGCGTCGACGGTTTCGGCATCGGCCTGCACAATTCGATTGTCGCCCCTTTATATCCTCCATTATGGCTCGGAGGAGCAGAAGAAGAGATGGCTGCCGAAACTGGCGACCGGCGAGCTGATCGGCGCCATCGCCATGACCGAGCCCGGCGCCGGCTCCGACCTGCAGGGCGTCAAGACGCGAGCCGAGAAGGACGGCAACCAGTACAAGGTCAACGGCTCGAAGACCTTCATCACCAACGGCCAGCTCGCCAATTTCATCATAGTCGTCACCAAGACCGATCCGGAGAAGGGCGCCAAGGGCACTTCGCTGATCGTCGTCGAGACCGGCGAGGTGGAAGGGTTCGAGCGCGGCCGCAACCTCGACAAGATCGGGCTCAAGGCCAACGACACGTCGGAACTGTTCTTCAACGATATGCGCGTGCCGACCTCCAATCTGCTCGGCCACGAGGAAGGCCAGGGCTTCGTCCAGCTCATGCAGCAATTGCCGCAGGAGCGGCTGCAGATCGGCACCGGCGCCATCGCCATGATCGAGCGGGCGCTGGCGTTGACCATCGACTACGTCAAGGAGCGCAAAGCCTTCGGCAAGGGGATTATCGAATTCCAGAATACCCAGTTCAAGCTCGCCGAACTGAAGACCGAAGCAACCATCGGCCGGGTCTTCTACAACGACTGCGTCGCCCGCCATGTCAATGGTGGCCTCGACCCGGTGACGGCCTCGATGGCCAAATACTGGCTGTCCGACCTGCAGGGAAAAGTCGTCGACGAGTGCCTTCAATTGCATGGCGGCTATGGCTACATGAATGAGTATCCGATCGCCCGCATGTTCCGCGACGCCCGCGTCCAGCGCATCTACGGCGGCACCAACGAGATCATGAAATTGCTGATCGGGCGGAGCCTTTAGGAG